>JAODNL010000565.1 GCA_025465405.1 Pseudonocardiales bacterium
TGCGTGCCCGTCGTGGTCGACAACCTCAGCGCCCAGGTACTGCTGTCCTACGCCGCCGGCCGGGTGCCGGCCGGCTACGTCGAAGATGTCGTCGCCGCGAGCGACCCGCGCGCGGCGGGCATCGACGCGGCGGCTCGTCTGGCGCTGGAGATGATCGCGATCCCGGGCGTCGACGGGGTCAACCTGTCCGGTGGCACCTCGGGCGCCGGGGCAGCCGCGCTCGCCACCGCGCTGGCCCGCGTCAGCACGGTGCTGCGCGACGGGGCGCCAAGCGGCACGGTGCTGCGCGACGGGGCGCCGCGGCCCATGCCCGTGCTCGCGGTGCCGGCATGACGACGTGGCTGCGCAACGCGCGACTGCTCGACGGGAGCAGTACCGACGTCGGGCTGGCCGACGGCGCGGTCGCCGTGGTCGGACCGGCCGCGGCGGTACCGGGTGACGACGTCGTCGACCTGACCGGCTACCTGCTGACGCCGTCGTTCGTCGAGCCGCACGCCCATCTCGACAAGGCGCTCACGGTGTCGCGGGCGCACAACCTGACCGGCGACCTGCTCGGCGCGATCGCGGTGATGAGCGAGATCGCCGGCGGGTTCGACCACAAGGACTACGTCGCCCGCGCCGAGGCGGCGCTGCGGCTGCACCTGGCATACGGCACCACGACGATTCGCACCCACGTCAACGTCGGTGGCGACTTCGGCATGCGGGCGCTCGCGGCGCTCGTGGAGGTGCGGGAGCGATGGCGCGGACTCCTCGATCTGGAGCTCGTCGCGCTCGTCGCCCACCCGATACGCGGGCAGGCCGGCCGTGACCTGCGGCAGGCCCTGGCCGAGGGCGCCGACGTCGCGGGTGGCTGCCCCCACCTGGACCCGGAGCCCACCGCCGCGGTGCGGATCTGCCTCGACATCGCCGGCGACTTCGGCGTGCCGACCGACCTGCACACCGACGAGACGCTCAACCCGTCGATGCTCACGCTGGAGACGATGGCCGACTACATGCTGGACACCGCCTACGAACACGCCGTCACGGCCAGCCACTGCGTCAGCCTCGGCGTGCAAACACCGTCGGTGCAGCGGCGGGTCAGCGAGAAAGTCGCGGCGGCCGGCATGTCGGTCGTCACGCTTCCCCAGACCAACCTCTACCTGCAAGGCCGAGAACATCCGACGGCCACTCCGCGCGGGCTGACCGCCGTGCATGCGCTGCGCGGCGCGGGGGTGACGCTCGCCGCCGGCGGCGACAACCTCCGCGACGCCTTCCACCCGGTCGGCCGCGGCGACGCGTTGGAGGTCGGCGCGCTGCTCGTGACGGCCGGACACCTCGGCGTCCGGGACGCCATCGACTCGCTGACCACCGGGGCTCGCGCGGCGCTCGGGCGCGAGCCGGTGTCGGTTGCCGCCGGTAGCCCGGCTGACCTGGTGGCCGTGCGTGCAGCGGATGCGAACGACCTGCTGGGCGCGGCCAGTCCGGATCGCATCGTGTGGAAGGCCGGGCGGCAGGTGTCGCGCACGACCGTCCACACCGACTACATCAGCCCGTCCCCGTTGGAGGTCAGTGCATGACGACGACTACGGCAACCGCGACCGCCACCGCGTCCGCTACTGCCGCCGTCCGTTTCGACGGCGTGAGCAAGCAGTTCAAGGACGGCACCGTTGCGCTCACCGGCGCTGACCTGACCGTACGGGCGGGGGAGTTCGTCGCGGTCGTCGGACCGTCCGGTTGCGGTAAGAGCACGCTGCTGCGCATCGCCAGCGGGCTGGAGAGCGTCACCGACGGTGCGGTGCAAGTGGACGCGCGCAACGTCGGCTACGTCTTCCAGGACGCCACCCTGCTGCCGTGGCGCTCGGTGCGGGCCAACGTCGAGCTGCTCGCGGAGCTGGACGGCATCCCGAAGGCGGAGCGCAAGCGCCGCACCGCCGAGGCCATCGAGCTGGTCGGGCTCACCGGCTTCGAGAAGCACCTGCCGCACGAGCTGTCCGGCGGCATGAAGATGCGGACCTCGCTGGCGCGCTCGCTGACCCTGCAGCCCGACGTGTTCCTGTTCGACGAACCGTTCGGCGCGCTGGACGAGATCACCCGCGAGCGGCTGAACGGCGAGCTGCTCAAGCTGTTCCAGGCCCGCACGTTCGCCGGCTTGTTCATCACCCACTCGGTGGCCGAGGCGGTGTTCCTGTCCACTCGTGTCGTGGTGATGTCCGGACGGCCGGGCCGGATCGTCGCCGATATCGCCGTGCCGTTCGACTATCCGCGCGATCACGACCTGCGATACACGGAGGCGTTCGGCGCGGTGTGCGGCGAGGTCTCCCACTACCTCCGGAGCGTCTCGTGACGACCACCCTCGCGCAGAGCACGGATACCGCCATGCCGGCGAGCACCGACGCCGTCGGCGGGACGCGCCGCCGCGCCGCGTCCGGGAAGAGCATCGGGCGCCGGCTGCGTGGCCTCGTACCGCCGGCCATCGTGTTCGGCGTGATCATCGGCGCCTGGTACTTCGTGTCGAACGTGGTCCTGGCGCCGCGGCTGAGGTACATGCTGCCGGAGCCGCACGAGATCATCCGGATCGGCTTCATGGACTCGCACAACCTGAGCGAGCTCATGCAGGCGCTGGCCGTGACGACGAAGGTGACGTTTGCCGGCCTCGGCATCGCCATCGTGCTCGGCGTCGGGAGCGGGATGCTGATGACGCAGGCGAAATGGCTCGAGGCGTCCCTGTTCCCGTGGGCGATCATCCTGCAGACCGTCCCGATCCTGGCGCTCATCCCGATGATCAGCTTCTGGTTCGGCTACGGCATATCCAGCCGCATCCTGGTGTGCGTCCTGATCGCGTTCTTCCCGATCGTGTCCAACACGGTGTTCGGCCTGCAGTCGGCTGACCGTGGGATGCACGAGCTGTTCAGCCTGCACGGGGCCAACCGCTTCACCCGGCTGTGGAAGCTGCAACTGCCGGCCGCGCTTCCGGCGATCTTCGCCGGCTTCAAGGTATCCGCGGGACTGGCCGTGATCGGCGCGATCGTCGGCGACCTCTATTTCAAGCAGGGTGTGCCGGGCATCGGCACCCTGCTGTCGGTCTACACCTCACGGCTGGAAGGCGAGCGGCTGTTCGCGGCGATCCTGCTGTCCAGCCTGCTCGGCGTCGCGGTCTTCCTGCTCTTCGGCTGGCTGGGCAATCGGGCCGTCGGCCGCTGGTACAACGCCAACCGCGGCTGACACCACAAGCAGCTTCACCCACGGCCGCCCGCGGCCCAGACATCAAGGAGCCCTTCTTGTATCGACCCCATTCGACGCGGCGCCGTGCAGTCGCCACTGTTGCCGTCGGCTCAGCGCTCGCGCTGGCCGTGGCCGGCTGCAGCAGCGCCGCGAAATCGGCCGGCCCCGCGCCGAGCGCGTCGTCGGCCAAGTACGACCTCAAGGCGGCCGGCTGCCCCGCCACCGTCGTCATCCAGACCGACTGGAACCCCGAGAGCGAGCACGGCGGGCAGTACCAGCTGCTCGGCCCCAACCCGTCGATCGACTCCAGCTCCAAGTCGGTGACGGGGGACTTGTACGCCTCTGGCCAACCGACGGGCGTGAAGCTGCAGATCCGCGCGGGCGGTCCGGCGATCGGATTCCAGACCGTGACGTCCCAGCTGTACAAGGACAGCTCGATCACGCTGGGCTACCTCGGCACGGACGAGCAGGTGTCGTTGTCGAAGACGCAGCCGACCGTCGCCGTGCTGGCCGGGATGCAGAAGAGCCCGCAGATCATCCAGTGGTCGCCACAGGTGCACCCGGACTGGCAGACGATCGCGGACATCGGCAAGACCAACGAGAAGGTTCTGTACTTCCAGGGCGCCGCGTACATGGATTACCTGACCGGTAAGGGGATTCTCAAGAAGAGCCAGATCGACGGGAGCTACGACGGCACGCCTACCGCGTTCGTCGGCTCGGGTGGCAAGTTCGCCACGCAGGGCTTCGCCACGTCCGAGCCGTACACCTACCAGCACGAGGTCAAGGCCTGGGGCAAGGCGATGAAGTACCAGCTCATCGCCGACGCCGGCTTCAACTTCTACCAGCAGGCACTGGGCGTCCGGGCGGACAAGCTCGCGGGCCTCAAGCCATGCCTGACGAAGCTCGTGCCGGTCATGCAGCAGGCAATCGTCGACTTCGTGAAGAACCCGGCCCCGACGAACGACCTGATCCTGAAGCTGGTCAACTCCTACAACAACGGCTGGGTGTACTCGAAGGGCGTCGCGGACTACGCGGTGGCGACGATGAAGCAGCTCGGCATCGTCGGCAACGACCCGACGACCGGCGTGCTGGGCCTGTTCGACGCAACCCGGGTCCAGCAGCTGATCGACATCCTGTCGCCGATCTATCAGAAGGCGAACAAGCCGATCAAGACCGGTCTGACGCCAACGGACATCGTCGACAACTCGTTCGTCGACAAGACGATCAAGCTGCCCTGATCGACGGAAGGCGGACGCCGAGCTACCAGCTCGGCGTCCACCTTCCGGTCACGACGTCCGACCACAACCGCCGGATCGCCAGGCTGTTGCGGTCGGCCTGCGCGTGGGCGTTCAGGTGCACCGCGAGCGGGAACGGCGTGGGCAGCAGCTCCAGCAGCTGGCGATCCTCGTTCTCGACCTCGACGTCGAAGGCCAGGATGTCCGCGGCCGGTCGGTCTTCCTCGGTGTCGGTGCGCAGTACAGTCTGGGCGCGATTGCAGCGCTCGTCGTCCACCGGCGTGATCGCCTTGATCATCACGTGCCGCAGGCCATCGGGATAGGTGATCGCGATGTGCCCGAAGAACGGGGCGTAGAGCTTGGAGACGGTCGTGCGGACGGTCGCCCCGACCTCGCCCGGCCGGGACTCCACCGGCACCTGACCGCTCGTCTCGAGCCCGTAGGACGTGCGCGCCACCTCGGTGTCGGTCAGTTCCGGGCGGTCCGGATTGCCGAACGTGTTCCGATGCACGAACGCGACGTGGCCGGGGTCGAAGTTGTTCTCCAGCAGGTGCATCGCCGTGCACTCGAACGTGAACTCGTACTCCGGGACGGTTCGCCACCCCGGCGCGCCCCACTCGGGGATCGGCGGGATCCCCACGAGCGGGTCGTCGTCGAGGCACACCCAGACCATCCCGTAGCGCTCGTCGGATCGGACCATCGTCAGCCCGCTCTTGGACGGGTGCCGCGCCTCGGGGAACTGCGGGATGCGCTGGGTGTGACCCTGCCGGTCCCATTCCCAGCCGTGGTACGGGCAGACGAGGTGGCAATCCTTGATCCAGCCGCGCGACAGCGGCGCGTCGCGGTGCGCGCAGCGGTCCAGCGCGACACTGACCGCTCCGTCCGGCTCCGCGCGCCAGATCACCAGGTCGGTGCCGAGGATGCGGCGCGCGACTGGGGCCGCGCCGACGTCGCGGCTGAAGCAGGCGACGTAGAAGAACCGGCGGAACAACGGATGTTCGCTCAGCACCAGGACGTCAGGCGCGTCGTTCGCGTCATGCACCTGCGTACGCGACGGGCTGGCTGTGGCGAAAGAACGGGGCTCAGGCACTGAGCACCGTCGCAGCGGCGTTGCGCCCACTGGCGCCCCATACCCCGGCGCCGGGGAACGTGCCCGCGCCGGACAGGAACAGCCCCCGCACCGGCGTCCGGTAGCGCGACAGCTCCGGGCGCCGTCCGAGCAGCGCGGCGACCACCCCACCCGGGAAGGACGGGGCGTAACCGCGCGGCATCGAGAAGTCGCGCTCGTAGTCCGGCGGCGTCACCGCCCGCCACGTGACCACGCTGTCCAGCAGGCCGGGTTCGCACAGCCCGGCCAGCAGCTCGAGCCAGTTCGACGGTTCGGGTGAGTCCGCCCAGCCACCGGCCAGGGCGTACGGCGTCCACAGCACCTCGAGACTGAGCAGGTGCCGCCCGCCGGCCGGCCGCATCGACGCGTCGAGCACGGACGGGTTGTTCACGAGGAACATCGGCGGGTCGGACACCCGGCCGGCCTCTCGCGCGGCGGCGGCCGCGATCTGCTGCTGCGGGGTCGGGCTGACCAGCGTGGTCGGCACGGCGCGCGACGCGGCGGGAAGCACGTCCTCGGGCAGCTCCGCCACCTGTCGCAGGGTCGGCAGCGTGTCGACGACCACGTCGAGCTTCGACTCGTACCCGTCGCGCGCTGGCTGCCGGAGATATCCGCGGCGCAGTGTCGCGGCCTGCGGTATCCGGTCCAGCCAGTCGATCACGACCGTCCGCGGATCGACCGCGGCCACCACGGTGCCGGTCGAGATGCACTCGCCGCCGGCGGTACGCACGCCCGCGACGCGGCCGTTCTTGACGATGATGCCGCTCACCCGCGTCCCGGTGAGCAGCCGCGCGCCGTGCTTCGTGGCCGCGGCCTCGAGTGCCGCCGGAAGCGCGCCGCTGCCGCCCACCGGCCGCCCCACCCCGACGAGGTGCCGCATGACCGGACCCAGTGCGGCCAGTCCTGTGCCGGGCGCGTCCGGCGGCAGCCCCCACACCGCCGGTCCGGCCGTCGTCGCCGCCGAGATCAGCCAGGGCGGCAACCCGAATCCGGTCATTACCTCCAGCACGCTCGATCGCGCCCACCGCAACAGCAGGGTGCTGCCGACCAGTCTGCGGCGAGCGGCGACGGCGGTGATCGTCGACAGCGTCGGCCGCGATCGCTGCACCTCGATCATGAGCCGGGCCGCCGGCGTGGCGAGCTTCACGTAAGCGCGGTAGGCGGCGGCGACCGTGGGGTCTATCCGTTCCAGCCCGTCCAGCGTCCGCTCCACGCTGCGCCACTGCACGAACACCGGTTCGTCCTGCCAGCCGACGGCGATCGTCACCGGGTCGACGTCGAGATACTTCAGGCCGTGCGCCGCGAGATCGAGATCCTCGACGATGCCGCTGGCCAGCACCATCGTGTGATCGCAGTTGCAGATGTTCACCCGGGCACCGATCGCGTCAACGGTGGAGGCGCAGCCGCCGGCGGTGTCGCGCGCCTCGAGCACGACGACCTCGCGACCGGCCCGCGCGAGGTAGGCGGCGCAGGCGAGCCCGTTGTGGCCGGCGCCGATCACCACCACGTCGGCGCTCTCGGGCAGCTCCCCCGTCATCCCGCCGGCCCAGGCAGAGCAGCCAACGCCGCCCGGACGTCGTCGGCCCGGGCGGTGAAGCCGAAGCACTGCCGCACGTTGTAGACAGTTGCCTGCAGGCAGAACTCCGGCGAGGTCGTCCCGACGGCGTCCTCCATCAGCACCACGTCGTAGCCGAGGCAGGCCGCGTCCATCAAGGTGGCCAGCACGCACTGGTCGGCGTTCACGCCGGCGAACAGGAGCGTGTCGACACGCAGGTTGCGCAGCACCGAGTCCAGCGGCGTGTCGAAGTACCCGCTCATGCGGTATTTCGAGACGAAGATGTCCCCCGGCTCCGCCTTCAGCTGGTCGATGACGGCGGCCGACCAGCTTCCCTCGGTGAGCACGCGGGATCCGGACGGCAGCGCGTCTCCGATGCCGGTGCTCGATCCGTCCGGGTCGTAGACGTGACGCACGCCCGGCGGCAGGTTGGCCAGGTCCGGCCGGTTGCCCCAGTTCAGCCACACCACCGCGACGTCGACCGCGCGCAGGTCGGGCAGCAATCCGGCGATAACAGCCGCGGGCGCGGCCGAGGGCGTGACGTCGACGCCGATCGAGGCGAGCCAGCCGTCCGGATGGCAGAAGTCGTTCTGCATGTCGACGACGACGAGTGCGGTGCGCGCCAGGTCGAGCGTGAGCTCCTGCGGTGCCGCGGGCAGGTTCAGCGCTCGCACGTCCCGCGGCGGGCGGCGCAGGTCTGCGTGGCCGCTCGACAGTCCCCACTCGTTGCGCGCGACGCTCATGAGACACCGGCCAGCGGCAGCAGCGCCCGATCCTCGCCCGGAGCGGCGACGAGGCAGAGCCCCATCGGGTCTCGCCCTACCCGCATCGTGGGCAGGACCAGCGCGGGGCGGCCGGTGAGCGAGGCGATGCAGGTGAGCCGGATCGTGGCGGCCCGCACGGCATCCATCGCGTCCGGGTCCACGTCGATCGGCGGCGCGGTACTGCTGGCCGCGGGCAGCGCCAGTGCGGTCCCCGCGGGAACGAGCCTCGCCAGCGTGGCGCGCGCGTCCTCGATGACCGAGCGGGCCGCCGACTCCTCGGCGCGGGTGACCGTGGCACCGGAGCGGAACCGCGCTGCGACAGCCGGCGCCAGCGCGTCCGGGTGGGCCGTGACGAAGTCGCCGTGTGTCCGCCAGGCCTCCGCTGTCTGCACGGTGCGGAACGCCGCTGCCCACGCGGCCAGGTCGCCCAGCTCGTCGAGCACCGTCACCTGCAGGCCCGCGCGACCGGCGAGTGCCAGCAGCGCCGCGTCGAACGCCAATCGCACGTCGGCGGCCAGCGCGTCGAGCAGG
>JAODNL010000603.1 GCA_025465405.1 Pseudonocardiales bacterium
GAGGTCATCGCCGAGCACCGGCCGTCGGTCGTGTTGTTGGCCTCGCCCAACAACCCCACCGGCACGGCGTTGCCGCTCGAGGACATCGAGGCGATTCTCGAGGCCGCGCCCGGTGTCGTCGTGATCGACGAGGCGTATGCCGAGTTCCGGCGCGACGGCACGCCGAGCGCGTTGACGCTGCTCCCGCGCTTCCCGCGCCTGGTGGTCACGCGGACGATGTCGAAGGCATTCGCGCTCGCCGGCGGCCGGCTCGGCTACCTCGCCGCCGCGCCGGCGGTCGTCGACGCGGTGCGAATCGTGCGGCTGCCGTATCACCTGTCCGCCGTGTCCCAGTCGGTTGCGCGGGTGGCCCTTGCCCATGCTGGGGAGCTGCTCGCAGCGGTCGACGAGCTGCGGGCCGAGCGCGACCGCACGGTCGACTGGTTGCGAGCCACGGGCTTGCGGGCGGCTGACTCCGATGCGAACTTCGTCCTGTTCGGGACGTTTCCGGATCGGCACGCGGTCTGGGCGGGCCTGCTCGATCGTGGCGTGTTGATCCGCGAGACTGGACCGGTTGGTTGGCTGCGCGTGTCCATCGGCACGCCCGACGAGATGGCGGCGTTCCGCTCCGCCTTGGAAGAGGTACTGCGATGAGCCGCAGAGGTTCCATCGAGCGCCGGACGGGCGAGACGAAGGTTCTGGTCGAGATCGATCTCGACGGCACCGGACGCACCGACGTCTCGACCGGTGTGGGGTTCTATGACCACATGCTCGCCTCGTTCGGCAGGCACGGGCTGTTCGACCTGACCGTCCAGGTCGAGGGCGATCTGCACATCGATGCCCACCACACCGTCGAGGACAGCGCCATCGCGCTCGGCCAGGCGTTCGCTCAGGCCGCCGGCGACAAGGCCGGAACCCGTCGCTTCGGCGACGCGACCATCCCGATGGACGAGTGCCTCGTGCAGGCCGCGGTCGACCTGTCCGGCCGCCCGTACCTCGTGCACCGCGAGCCCGACGGCGCGCCGCCCACGATCGGCCCGGACTACGCGTCCACGCTCACCCGCCACGTCTTCGAGTCGTTCACCTACCACGCGGCGATCGCCTTGCACGTCACCGTGCACGGGGGACGCGACTGGCACCACATCACCGAGGCGCAGTACAAGGCCGTGGCCCGCGCGTTGCGGGCGGCCGTCGAGATCGATCCCCGGGTGCAGGGTGTCCCGTCCACGAAGGGCGTGCTTTGATCTGCCCACGAAATCGCTTCGCGATTTCGTGGGGATCCCGTTGAAGCGGGTGGTCGTGCTCGACTACGGATCGGGCAACCTGCGCTCCGCCCAGCGAGCACTGCAGCGCGTCGGCGCCGACGTCGAGGTGTCGGCCGATCACCGCGCGGCCGTCGAGGCCGACGGGCTGGTGGTTCCTGGCGTGGGCGCCTTTGCCGCGTGCATGGCCGGCCTGGACGGGATCGACGGCGGTGCGATCGTCCGCGCGCGGTTGGCGGCGGGACGCCCGGTGCTCGGGATCTGCGTGGGAATGCAGGTCCTGTTCGACGCCGGCGTCGAACACGGTGTCGAGACGGCGGGGCTGGGCGTGCTGCCCGGGCGGGTCGAGTCGCTGCGGGCCGCGATCCTGCCGCACATGGGCTGGAACACCGTTGCGGCGCCGGACGATTCGGTCCTGTTCGCCGGCCTGCCGGGCGATACGCGCTTCTACTTCGTGCACTCCTATGCCGCCCATGCCACGACCGGCCGCACGGCGACCACCTGCCACGGTGAGCAGTTCGTCGCCGCGGTCGAGAACGGTCTGGTCAGCGCCACGCAGTTCCACCCGGAGAAGTCGGGGGACGCCGGCGCGGTACTGCTGGCCAATTGGCTGGGGGCGCTGTGACCCGCCCTGTCGTCTCTGGCCATGGAGCGTCCGTGAGCCTGCAGCTGCTTCCCGCCGTCGATGTCGCGGACGGCGCGGCGGTGCGCCTCGTCCGGGGCGAGGCGGGCACCGAGACGTCCTACGGGCAGCCGCTGGACGCCGCGCTGGCATGGCAACGTGACGGCGCCGAGTGGATCCACCTCGTCGACCTCGACGCCGCGTTCGGGCGCGGCGACAATCGGGCGCTGCTCGCCGAGGTGGTGAAGCGCCTGGACGTCGCCGTGGAGCTGTCCGGCGGGATCCGTGACGACGCCTCCCTGGACGCCGCGCTCGCCACCGGCGCCGCGCGGGTCAATCTCGGCACCGCGGCCCTCGAGTCGCCGGACTGGGTTCGCTCGGCGATCGCCCGGCACGGCGACAAGATTGCAGTCGGCCTGGACGTCCGCGGCACGACGCTCGCCGCCCGCGGCTGGACGCAGGACGGCGGCGACCTCTGGCAGACGCTGGCACGGTTGGACGCCGACGGCTGCGCGCGATACGTCGTCACCGACGTGCACCGCGACGGCACGCTGACCGGCCCGAATCTCGAGCTGCTGCGGGAGGTCTGCGCGCGGACGTCGGCCCCCGTCGTCGCCAGCGGGGGAGTCTCGTCGCTCGACGACCTGCGCGCGATCGCGTCGCTCGTGAACGTCGGTGTCGAGGGCGCAATCGTCGGCAAGGCCTTGTACGCAGGCGCGTTCACGCTGCCCCAAGCACTGGCCGCCGTGGCATCGGCCTCGTAGGCGCGGTCCGGCACACTGAGCACATGTCGGTCGCCGTCCGTGTCATCCCGTGCCTGGACGTCGACGCCGGGCGCGTCGTGAAGGGCGTCAACTTCGCCGGGCTGCGCGACGCCGGCGACCCGGTCGAACTGGCCCGCCGCTACGACGAGCAGGGCGCCGACGAGCTGACCTTCCTCGATATCACCGCGTCCTCGGCCGGACGTGAGACGACCTACGAGGTGGTCCGGCGCACCGCGGACCAGGTCTTCATCCCGCTGACCGTC
>JAODNL010000657.1 GCA_025465405.1 Pseudonocardiales bacterium
CAGGTCACAGCTGATCTATCCGGCCTGCCGGGCGGCTCGGCGACGACCGTCCTGAGCGGGTCGTCGCACAAGGCGATCACCTTCCCGTCGGCCGGCACGTACAAGTTCACCTGGTCCGCAAGGGCGTTGGACCTGCTCGGCTTTCCGATCGATCTCAAGTTCAACCAGCTCAGGACGGTTGGGGTCGCGGTCAACTCGTCTGGCACGTGGAGCGGGCAGATCGTCGTCGCCGCGAACCCGCCACCGCCCGGCATCTCGATCCAGCTTCCCGGCATCAGCGTGGCGCCCAGCGTGACCGGTGTCGGGCAGCTGCCGACGATCGGCGTGCCGGGCCTCAACGTCCCGACGATTCCGGTCAACGTCCCGAGCATCATCCCGTCGCTCCCCGGTCTGCCCGGTGGGCACACCACGCCGCCGGCGGGCGGCGGGTCGAGCTCGGCCGGCGGCGGTCAGCCGACAGCGACCGCGTCGTCCGAGTGCGTGCCGTGCGAGGTCGTGCCCAGCCCCGGCTCGTTCCCGGGCTTCGGCGCCGCGGGACCGGACGCCGGCGGCCTCAACCAGCTCGGCACCGGGCTGCCCGAGGCCAGCTCCGGAAGCGGCAGCCAGCCGGGCGTGACGGCGACGGCCGGAGCGCCGACGACGACCACGAAGCGCATCGACCTGGCATCGAACAAGGCGCCGGCCGCGCAGATGCCGGTGCTGCTGGCGATCATCGCGATCATCGCGCTCTCACTCGTCACCGCCACCTACGCCCGGCTGTACCTGCTCCGCCGCAACGTCTGAGCCCGCGATTTCAGGATCGCGTACCGCGCCCGGTACTCTGGCCAGGTTCGCCTGCCGTGACCCGCGCCGACTGAGTGCGCCGGGCCGCTGACGACAGCGACCACCTCCTGCCGCGGAGAGTCCGCGGCCGATCAGTCCACAGGAGGACTCCTCTTTGAGTACCCCACTTCGTCACTACGAGGTCATGGTCATCCTTGACCCCAACCTCGAGGAGCGCACCATCGCTCCGTCGCTGGACGCATTCCTCAGCGTCGTCAAGAAGGACGGCGGAACCGTCGAGAAGGTCGACATCTGGGGCAAGCGTCGGCTGGCCTACGAGATCGACAAGCACGGCGAGGGCATCTACGCGGTGATCGACCTGCAGGCCGAGCCTTCCGCCGTCCTCGAGCTGGACCGGCAGCTGAACCTCAACGAGTCAGTGCTACGGACCAAGGTCCTGCGCCCGGAAGAGCGGTAACGCGATGGCTGGCGACACCATCATCACGGTGGTCGGCAACCTCACCGCCGACCCCGAGCTGCGGTTCACCCCGTCCGGCGCCGCGGTCGCGTCCTTCACGATCGCGTCCACGCCGCGCAGCTTCGACAAGAACACCAACGAGTGGAAGGACAGCGAGGCGCTGTTCCTGCGCTGCTCGCTGTGGCGCCAGGCGGCCGAGAACGCCGCCGAGTCGCTCACCCGCGGCATGCGGGTCATCGCCCAGGGCCGGTTGCAGCAGCGCAGCTACGAGACGCGCGAGGGCGAGAAGCGAACCGTCATCGAGCTCCAGGTCGACGAGATCGGCCCGTCGCTCAAGTACGCCTCGGCGAAGGTGAACCGCACCCAGCGCGGCTCGACCAGCGGCGGCTTCGGATCGTCCGGCTCGGACGCAGGTGGCGGCCCGGTGGCCGACGACCCGTGGGGCTCCGCGCCGCCGGCCGGCGGCGGCGGCCTGTCCGACGAACCGCCCTTCTAGACAGCTGACCTCATCAGAAATCACGGAGCAAAGACAATGGCGAAACCGCCTATTCGCAAGCCCAAGAAGAAGACCAACCCGCTGCTCGCAGCCAAGATCGGCTACATCGACTACAAGGACACGACGCTGCTGCGGAAGTTCATCTCCGACCGCGGCAAGATCCGCGCCCGGCGGGTCACGGGCGTCAGCTCGCAGCAGCAGCGCCAGATCGCCAAGGCGATCAAGAATGCCCGCGAGATGGCCCTGCTCCCCTACACCTCCACGGCTCGGTGACGCGATGAAACTGATCCTCACCCGCGAGATCGCGGGCCTGGGCCTGGCCGGTGACATCGTCGAGGTCGCCGACGGCTACGGCCGCAACTTCCTCGTGCCGCGCGGAGCCGCGATCAGCTGGAGCAAGGGTGCCGAGAAGCAGATCGTGCAGATCAGGCGGGCGCGTGACGCCCGCGAGATCCGCGACCTCGGCCACGCGCGCGAGATCAAGGACGATCTCGAGAAGCTGCGTGTCACCCTCGGCGCGCGTGCCGGCGACGGCGGCAAGCTGTTCGGCTCGGTCACCACGGCCGACATCGCGACCGCGGTCAAGGACGCCGGCGGCCCGCTGCTGGACAAGAAGCGCATCCAGCTGCCCGGACACATCAAGACGCTCGGCACGCACACCGTGACCGTCGACCTGCACCCGGACGTGGTCGCGTCCGTGCCGGTCACGGTCACCGCTGTCTGAGGCCGAACTCACACCGCGAACCCGGCGGCCGCCCCTGTGGACGGCCGTCGGGTTCGTCGTTTGCCGGACCCGGATGGGTCGCCGGGGTGCCGTTGCTCGGTAACCGGCCATTCACCTTCGAACTTTCTTTTATCCACAGCCGGTGGACGGCGCAGCCCAGGTTTTGCGGGCTTTATCGCAGCGATGAGGCGGATATCCACACCTACTTCCACCGCTCGTCTACAGCGGCGGCGGCGATTCCCACAGCGTTGTCCACAGGTGTGTGCACAGGCCGGATTGCCCACTGACCAGCGCAGGTCCTAGCGTCGTCCACGCCGCCGCTGACAACCCTGCCGGGCGCGCCGACAGCCAGAAATTGTCGGTGCCGTCCAGTATTCGTCTGTGCGTGCGGATTGGACGGATGGGTATGGGGAGGGGGGATCTCGCTGGTGACGCTCGCTGACGAAACCCGCGTGGGATCAGGGTCTGCGGAGTACGACCGCACGCCGCCGCAGGACATCGAGGCGGAGCAGTCCGTGCTCGGCGCGATGATGCTGTCCAAGGACGCGATCGCCGACGTCGTCGAGGTCGTCCGGCCGGGGGACTTCTACCGGCCCGCCCACCAGCTGGTCTACGACGCCGTCCTCGACCTCTACGCGCGCGGCGAACCGGCTGACGCGGTCACCGTCTCCGCCGAACTCACCCGGGCCGGCCAGCTCGTGCGGGCCGGCGGCGCCGGCTACCTGCACACGCTGATCAACCTGGTGCCGACGGCGGCCAACGCCGGCTACTACGCGCAGATCGTCGCCGAGCGGGCCACCCTGCGCCGGCTGGTCACCGCCGGCACCCGCATCGTGCAGATGGGTTA
>JAODNL010000668.1 GCA_025465405.1 Pseudonocardiales bacterium
TCGACCGCTACTCCTTCGGCCGGCCGCTCGCGTCGTACCAGGCGCTCAAGCATCGGGTCGCCGACATGAAGATGTGGCTGGAAGCCTCGCACGGCACGACCGCGGCGGCAGCGCGGGCGGTGCAGGACCGCGGCCCGGAGGCGGCCGAGTTGGTGAGTGTGGCCAAGTCCTACGTCGGGCAGCGGGCGACCGACATCATCCAGGACTGTGTACAGATGCACGGCGGAATCGGCGTGACCTGGGAGCACGACATCCATCTCTACTTGCGCCGCGCCACCGTGGATCGAGTGACGTGGGGTACGCCGGCCGAACACCGAGAGCGGTTGGCCACGATCCTCGGGCTCTAGGGCTCGGATCCGGACAAGGAGTCAGACATGGCAGCACCGACGATGGCCGGCGAGTTCGAGGACGTCGAGTCGTTCCGGCTTCGCGCTCGCGAGTGGATTGCGGCCAACCTTCCGCCGGCCCGCAGCTCGTCGACCGACGAGGGCGAGGACATGATGGGCTCGGACTTCGACGACGAGGCCTGGATCCGGGCCCGGGAACTACAGAAACTGCTCTACAGCGGTGGCTTCGCCGGGCTGTGCTACCCGAAGCAGTACGGGGGCCAGGGCCTGACCCCGGCTCACCAAAAGGCCTTCAACGACGAGGTTGCGGGTTACGAGATGCCGTTGCTCCTGAACACGCCGACCTTCACGATCTGCGGGCCGACGATCCTGGAGATGGCCAACGAGAACCAGAAGCAGGAGCACCTGGCGGCGGCCATCCGAGGCGAAGAGGTGTTCGTGCAGTTCCTGTCCGAGCCCAGCGGTGGCTCCGACCTGGCCGGGGCCATCACCCGCGCCACTCGTGACGGCGACGTGTTCGTGCTCAACGGTTCGAAGATTTGGAGCTCGGGGGCCTACGCCGCCGACTACGCGCTGTGCCTGGCCCGTACCGACTGGGATGCCCCCAAGCACCGCGGGCTCACCATGTTCCTGCTCAAGGTGCACCAGCCGGGCGTCGAGATCCGCCGCATCAAGCAGGTGAACGGCAACAACGAGTTCTGCGAGGAGTTCTTCGACGACGTCGAGGTTCCGGTCGAGAATGTCGTGGGCGAGATCAACGGCGGCTGGGCCGTCGCCTCGCGGCAGCTGTTCCACGAGCGCAATGCCGTTGGCGGCGGATCGCCCTACGAGAGCGGCAACCGCGGCGGTCTCCGGCGCGGTGCGCCGGCCGCGACCCTGATCGACCTGGCCCGCCGCACCGGTCGCGACCGGGACCGGCACGTGCGCGAGCTCATCGCCGAGGCGCACGCGATCACCAAGGTGCAGCAGCACCTCATCGATCGCGTCGTGACCGGCATGCGCACCGAGAACCTACCGCCGACGTCGGGCTCGATCATCCGGTTGTTCAGCGGAGAGAGCGCGAGCCGTCGAGCCGAGATCGGGCTCGACGTAGCTGGCCTGCAAGGGGTCTTCTCGGCGCCGGGTCACACTGGCGACCGCGAGAACGGCGAGGCGTTCATCTTCCGTCAGGCCGGCTCGCTCGGCGGTGGCTCGACCGAGATGGCGCGCAACATCATCTCCGAGCGGGTGCTCGGTATGCCGCGCGAGGTCGCGGCGGACCGTGACGTGGCTTTCAACCAGGTTCGTCGCGGGCGGTAGGGCCGGGTCAAGGGCTGGGTACTCCGGTGCCGTACAGCCCCTGCCCGGCAAGTACCTCATCGAGCGTCATTTCGGGAACGGTGTAGGTGGACCGGACCAGGAACTGGACCAGGACGCCGTTGGCCTGCTTGGGGTGTACGAACAGCTGGCGCCAGGTGTCATCGGTCCCGAACGGCGCGTAGCCGCGCTCGGTGAGCACAGCGAACGCGCGCGCGACGTCGTCGGTCAAGAACGTCACGTGGTGCACCCCGCCCTGGGGGTGGCGCCGCAGAAAGGTGTCGAGAAACGTCGACCCACCGAGCGGCTCGATCAATTCGACGCACATCGCTCGGGCGAACTCCAGGCGCACGGTGCGCCACCCGATCTCCGGGTTGTCGGCGCCGAGCCGAAACGAGCCGCCCATGGCGTCGATCCATAGGGGCAACAGATCGCGGATCCGCGGTGTGGCAAGGGCAAAGTGGTCGAAGCTTGCGTCCACCAGGCTGGCCAGCTCGTCCGGCTTATCCGGCATCGAGATCATCCGTTGAGCCTCCCGTATATCGATGCTACTGTGCGATAATTCTCGAACCATCATAGGCGAAAATAGCCGACCGTCGGAGGTAAAAGTGCATCAGCAAGCCAAGAAGACCGGCGATTTCGGCATCGGCCAGATGATCCACTCGGTTCACATGACCGACGACGTCCCGGAGCTGAACCGGTTCTACGAGGAGGTGTTCGGCGGGCTGCTGTATCTGGGCGTCGACGAGCCGAACTGGTTGCCGGTCGAGGACCGCTGGGCCGGTCTGCTGCAGATCGGCGACCTGTGCATCGAGACCATGGCGCCGAATGTGCCCGTCGATGCCACCAAGCCGGTGGGCAAGTTCTACACGCGCTTCGGCAAGCACTTGCACTCGGTCGGCTACCGCGTCGACGACCTCACCGGCCTCGGCGACCACATGATCGCCGAGGGGGTCTACATCGGGCGGCCGGGCGGCGGCAGGGTCGAGCGGATGTCAGAGATCGGCGACAACCCGTACTTCTACCCGAGCCCGCGCGACACCAGCGGTCTGATGATCGAGATGTGCGCGACCGACATGCCTGACGACCCGCGCCTGCTCGACACCTGGACCTCGCAGGTCAAGATGTGGGAGAACGGCCACCCCCTGACTATTCTCGGGCTGGCCTACGTCACGCTCGGCGTCAAGGACGTGAACGAGGCTTTCGACGTCTACGTCAAGCGGCTCCAGGCGGTTCCGGTCGCCGAAGGGATCGACGACCCGGAGCGCTGCCGGTACCACCTCGTTCAGCTCGGCGACTGCCTGCTGCGGCTGGCCCAGCCGCTCGACGCCGACTCACTGCTCGGTCAGCACGTGCAGAAGTGGGGCAACACCATCTACGGCATCACCCTGGCGGTGCGCGATCTGGACTCGGCCGAGGCGTGGCTGACCAAGAAGGGCATCCGCACCGAGTGGCTCAGCCCGCAGCGGCTGGCCGCGAATCCGGACGACTGTCACGGGGCGCCGTTCTTCTTCTCCACCGAGGTGATTCCGAACGACCCGTTCGACCGCTAGCCGACCCGGCGGCAGGCCGGGCGTGTATTGACGCTTGCGGTCGGGGTCGGGGCCGTACCATTCCCTGGAAACTTTCAATCGGTTTGTGGACGAGGAGCCCTAGTGACTCGCGTGGCGACGGAGCCAGCTGTTGTGCTCAGCGAGCCGGTCCCTCGCGTCCGGCTGTTGACGCTCAATCAGCCGAAGCTGCGCAACGCGATGACCGAGGAGATGACCTCGGCCTGGATCGAGGCCATGGCCAGCGTGCGCGACGACCGCGAGGTGCGCGCCCTCGTCATCACCGGTGCGGGCACCTCGTTCTGCTCGGGCGCCGACTTGTCCTGGCTCGACCTGGCCCCGGAAGGCGAGCGCACTCCGGATCGGCTGCGCGACAAGATGACGCCCTTCTACCAGGCGTGGCTCGCTCCGCGGGAGCTGCCTTTCCCGGTGATCGCGGCGATCAATGGCCCGGTGGTGGGCGCCGGCGTGTGCCTCGCGTTGGCCTGCGACCTGCGCTATGCCAGCCCAAACGCAATGTTCAAGACCCCCTTCATCTATCTGGGCACGCACGGCGGCATGGGCATCACGGCGCTGTTGCCCGAGGTCGTCGGCGATGCGCGGGCCCGCGAGATGCTGTTCACGGGCCGCGATGTCCACGCCGGAGAGGCGAGCGACTGGGGCCTGGTCTCGCGCGTCCAGGACGATGTCGTGCAGTATTCGATCGAGATCGCGGCCACCATCGCCTCGGCCGCGCCGATCCCGACGCGGCTGACCAAGAAGGGTCTCGAGCAGGCCAAGGCCGGCCTGGCTGCCGCCATCAACTGGGAGTCCCTGGCCCAGCCCATCACCCTGGCGACCTCTGATTTGCACGAGGGCATCGCCGCCCGAAAGGCGCGCCGCGAGCCGTTGTTCACCGGTCACTGACCGGTCGAGTCGACTGATCCGGGCCGAGCAACCCCGTATACCGGACATCTGCCTTTCGTGGGGGCCTCGACACGATGATGCTGTCGCCGGGGGGTGTGATGCTCGCGCCGGTGCCTCCTGCTGCCGGGATGCTTCGTTCGTTGTAGAGTGTGTTAAGCGTCGAACGAATTTTCGGTGTAAGGAGACGAGTCAAGTGCGATCTGAAACTGCCACGAGCGGTCCTCGCCGAATGGGTTCGCCCCCCGCTGAGGGACCAATGGACATCCTGCGCGCGCTCAGCGACCCGGTGCGATGGAGCATCATCCGCCAACTCGGCGAGGTCGACGAGCTGGCCTGCAGCGTGCTCGAGCACACCCTCAACGTGTCCAAGCCGACGATCTCGTACCACACGAAGATCCTCGTGCAGGCCGGGCTGATGACGGTACGCAAGGAGGGTCGCAACTTCTTCTACACCCTCAATCCGGCGACCCTGCGGGCCCTCATCGACGAGGTTTGGGCGCTCGCCCCGAGCCCGGTGCCAGTGCTCGACGGGCACCGAGACTTCCGTCCGGTCGCAGGCGGCCGTCGGCGCAAGGCGGCGCACCCGAACATGCGGGTCGACAGCATTGCGGCCGGAGCCGAGCACGATCCGGTGGTCATGACCTGGTAGTTCCACAGCCGTAACTTCGGGGAGTCAGCGACCCCGAGCCGCGGATCGTAAGGCAGACGGCTCATCCCGGGTTCGCGCGCACCCGCCGCCGCGCCGTTGCGTAGCAGGCCTCTCGGCCAGGTGGCGTCGCCGATGTCACGTTGTCGTCGGGGGTCGGGCAAAACTCTCGATCTCGCTCCACTTCACTCGCGGTGTCCAGCTTCTCGGCTGGGCACCGCTTCTTCGTCGTGCCTCCAGGCCGGTCGCCCAGCTGTGTGCGGGACAGGAACCCAGGTGTTGAGCCGCCTCTAGTGGCCCCCGGCTATTGCGTACACGCATGTGATAGTCCACACTCGCAGGGATCTGTTTCATGATTGGGTGACCTTCGAACAATACGACATCGAGCTGGCTCGTTCGACGAATCTGAAGGTGACTGGGCGGCTGTCGCCGAGCGAAAGAGGGACCGCATGCTGGAATACATCCTGGCCGGGCTCGCACTGGGCTCGATCTACGCGATCGCGGCGGCGAGCATCACCGTGACCTACGTGTCGACGGGAATCCTGAACTTTGCGTTCGGATCGTTCGCGTACTTCCTAGCTCGCGTCTACTACTGGCTGCACACAGACCACAGCTGGAACATCGTCGAGGCGGCGGTGGTCACGCTGCTCGTCATCGCGCCGATGATGGGCGCCGTGCTCTACGCGCTGCTGCTGCGACACCTTCGGTCTCGCTCGGCCCTGATCCAGATCGTGGCCACCATCGGCCTGTTCGTGGCGTTGCCACCGTTGGCCGCGATCCTGTTCGGCAACGAGACGATCAACGCCGCGCCCGGCCTGGCCCCGGAGCCGGTGCACGTCTACCACATCTTCGGTAAAGCGGTCTCGATGGACCAGATCATCGTCTACGCGTTCCTCGTCGGCATCGTCGTCATTGGCACCGGGTTCCTACGCTTCACCGACGTCGGCCTGCGGGTGCGCGGCCTGGTCAGCACCCGCGCGCTGGCGTCCCTGTCGGGCATCAACCCGTCAGCCATCTCCCTCAGCGTGTGGATGATCAGCACGGCCCTGGCCGGGCTCACCGGTGTGCTCGCGGCCCCCACCAACGGTCTGACGACCCAGGGCATGACCACCCTGATGGCGGCCGCCTTCGCGGCGGTCGTGGCGGCCCGGCTGCGCAGCCTGCCCGTCGCCGTCATCGTCGCCCTGCTGATGGGCGTGGTCACCGACGTCATTCAGAAGTACCTGCCGGCCAGCGGCACCCTCGCCACCGCCCTGGTGCCCAGCGTCCCGTTCGTGGTGCTCGCCTTGGCTCTGCTGTTCTTCTACCTGCGCTTCGGCAGTGTGCAAGACGTCGTCGCCGGCGGCGGTGCGCTCGACGCCGCCATTGCGCCGCAGGGTGGCGGGGCGACCCAGGCCCGCAAGGTCCAGCGCGCGGTGCGGGCTAAGTCGAACGCGCTGCTCTCGTTCCGCAGCGTCGGTTCGCTGGTCGTGCTGGGCGTGGTGGCCCTGCTGCCGGTAATCATGTGCGGCTACTGGCTGACCCTGGTCGTGGCCGGATTCATCTACGGCCTGATCTTCCTGTCCTTCACCTTCGCGTTGGGCGAGGGCGGCTTCCTGTGGCTATCGCTGATCAGCTTCTCCGGGCTCGGGGCGATCGCGACCGCCCAGCTCGAGACAGTGGAAGGCTGGCCGGCCCTACCTGCCCTGCTCGTCGGAGCGCTGATCGTCACTCCGATCGGCATCCTGCTCGGCATCCTGACCATCCGCTTCGGTGAGCTGTACGTGGCCTTGGCGACGCTGACCTTCGGCCTGCTGGTCGAGACGCTGATCTTTACCCAGAACCGCTTCCTGCAGCAGGGCGTCGGCGTCTCGGTCACCCGGCCCGGTTGGACCGCGACCGACAAGTCCTTCGCCTATTTCGTGCTGGCGATATTCCTGGTCGTCGCGATCTTCCTGGTGAACATGCGAAGGTCGACCACCGGTCTGGCGCTCGGCGCGGCCCGCCGCAGCCAGGCCGCGTCCACGAGCGTGCTCGGCCTCAACGTCGTCGGGCTGAAGGTCTTGATCTCGGCGCTGGCGACCTTCGTGGCCGCCCTCGGCGGCGGCCTGCTCGCCATGTACTCCGGCACGGCCCTGCCCACCGACTTCCCCACCTTCACCGGCCTGGTCTGGCTGGCCGTGCTGGTCACCGTCGGGGTGCGCTCGATCGTGGCGGCCAGCATCGCCGGGCTGGCCTTCACGATCGTGCCCGGCCTGTTCCAGACCTACCTGTCCGGCACGTGGGGCAACGTCCCCTCGGTGCTGTTCGGGCTCGGTGCGATCGGGCTGGCGATCGATCCCGACGGTTCGGTCACCTCGATGGCCCGCCGCCTGGAAGATCTGTTCAGCAAAATCATGTCCCGTCGCGACGCCGACCCGGACAGCCGACCCGAGCGGCCGGAAGGCAGCGTCAGCAGGGGCGCGGGCGTCACGGCTCTGGCCGGCGCCGGCCGTAAGGGGCGGTCATGACCGCCGCGACGTCAGCCCGCACCGAGCCGGGCGAAATCGATCGGCTCACCGCCGACGGAGTCACCATGCGCTTCGGCGGCATCGTGGCCTGCAACAACGTGAGCCTGGCCGTTCCGCCGCGCTCGATCGTCGGCCTGATCGGGCCGAACGGTGCCGGCAAGAGCACGTTGTTCTCCGTGCTGTCGGGGTTGCGCCGGCCCACCAACGGCCACGTGCACATGGGTGGCGACGACGTCACCAAATCCTCGCCGCAGGCTCGGGTTCGCCGCGGTCTGGGCCGCACCTTCCAGCACCCCGAGTTGTTCACCGAGCTCAGCGTTCGCGAGCACCTCGTGATCGCCGACCGGGTGCGCCATGGGACCCGACGGGTCTGGACCGACATCGTGACCTGGCGCGGGTTCCGGCCCGGCTCGGCCGAGGAGGATCAGCGGGTCGACACCCTCATGGACTCCCTCGACCTGACCCGGGTGGCCCACTCGCCCGTCGGTGCGCTGCCCCTGGGCATGATGCGCCTGGTCGAGCTCGGCCGGGCCTTGGCCGCGGAGCCGTCGGTGCTGCTGCTCGACGAGCCGTCCTCGGGCCTGGACACCCAGGAGACCGCCGACGTGGTCGAGGTGCTGCGCCGGGTCGTGGCCGAGCGGGGCGTGTCGATGCTGCTGGTCGAGCACGACGTAGCACTGGTCATGGGCTTGTGTGACTACATCTACGTTCTCGACTTCGGCGCGCTGATCGCCGCCGGCACTCCGGACGAGGTCCGCAACGACCCGGCGGTCCGGGCGGCCTACCTCGGCACCGATACCGAAGAGCTCGAAGAGGCCATCGACCGCTCGAGCGCCGACCTGGACGAGGAAACCGTATGACCACCGCAACTGTTGGCAAGCACGTCGAGCAGGGACCCGAGCCGACCGGTGAGCCGCTGCTGCGGGTCGAGGGCCTGACCGTCCGCTACGGGCTGGCTACCGCGCTGCGCGACCTGGATCTGGTCCTCTATCCCGGAGTCGCGCTGGCAGTGCTCGGGGTGAACGGGGCCGGCAAGAGCACCCTGGCCCGCGTCCTCAGTGGGCTCGTACCGGCTACGGCCGGCAAGATCAGCTTCGACGGCCAGGACATCACCGGCTGGTCGGCGCACCGCATCCGCAAGGCCGGACTGGTCTACCTGCCCGAGGGCCGCGGGGTGTTCCCCAGCCTGACCGTCACCGAGAACCTGCGCCTGGCCGCCGGCGTACTGCGCAACCGATCTGACCGGGTGGCCGCGGTCGGTCGCGCGCTGGATATCTTCCCGTCGCTCAAGGCGCGATCGGGCAACCAGGCGGCGATGCTGTCCGGTGGCGAGCAGCAGATGCTCTCATTGGCCCGGGCGCTCACGACCTCGCCGAAGCTGATCATCGCTGACGAGATGTCGCTCGGCCTGGCCCCCAAGATGGTCGACGTCGTCTTTGAGACGTTGGAGACGATGAAGCAGAACGGGGCCACGATCATCCTGATCGAGCAGTTCGCCAATCGGGCCTTGAGCTTCGCCGAGCAGTGCGCCTTGTTGCAGCGCGGCCATCTGTCCTGGCATGGCGACTCGAAGGCGGCGACCAACGAGGTGATTGCCGGCTACCTCGGTGACTCGGTTGCGACCGGGGTGTAACCGGTGGCGCCCGTCGGGTCGGCCCGCGAGGTCGTCGATCGGCTCGACGAACTCGAGGCCCGGGTGGCCCGGCTGGACACCGAGCGGGCGATTCTGAATCGCCTGTACGCCTACGGACACAGCATCGACTACGGCGCCGAAGCGGCCTGGGTCGACTGCTTCACCGCTGACGGCGTCTGGGACGTTCGTTTTCGCCGCGGCAGCAACGAGCCGATCCGATGTCAGGGCCAGGCCGAGTTGCGGGCCTACATCGCCACGCACACCCGCGCGCCCCACCACTGGCACAAGCACCTGCTCACCGAGCCGGTGATCACCTTGCACGGCGATCGGGCCTCGTGCGACAGCTACTTCGTGCGGCTCGACGTCGATGACGCCGGGCGGCACACGGTCACCGGCCAGGGTCGTTACCGAGACCAGCTGGCCCTCGAGGCCGACGGCGCTTGGCGCTTCGTCGAACGCGTCGTCGAGGTCGAGGACCTCTGAGTAGTCGAGGATCTCTGAGCGGTCAAGGATTTGTGAGCTCGGTCAGAACGGCTCGGTCGACCAGTCGTGATCTTCGATCTCCGTCTTGAGGCGACCGAGGAACGCCCCGGAGTACGCCCCGTCGACGGCCCGATGGTCGAAGGCCTGGGTCAGCAGCCCGATGGGCCGCACGGCGATGGTGTCCTCGTCGTCGATCACAACCGGTCGGCGCTTGACCCCGTCGCTGGACAGGATCGCGATCTGCGGCTGGTTGATGATCGGCGTGGTGAAGTAGGTCGATCGGCCGTTGTTGGTCAGCGTGTACGTGCCGCCGGCGAACTCGTCCGGGCCGAGCTTCTTCGTGCGCGCCCGGTTGGCCAGGTCGCTCGCCGCCCGGGCCAGCTCGGCCACCGAGAGCCGTTCGGCGTCGCGGATGACCGGCACGACCAGACCCTGGAAGTCGAGGTCGACCGCGAGGCCGAGGTTGACGTAGGGATACACGTGCAGCGCATCGCCGACGATCGAGGCGTTCACGTTGGGAAACGCGGCGATGGTCTGGCACAACGCCGAGGCGATGAACGGCAGGTAGGTCAGGCTCGAACCTTCGCGCTCGCGCCAGGCCGGGCCGACCGCGGTGCGCACGGCGTCCACGGCGGAGAAGTCGACCTCCACCGCCATGGCCACGTGCGGGCTGGTGGCGACCGAAGCGACCATGTGCGCGCCAATGCGCTTGCGCATCGAGCTGAGCCGGACCACCTTGGGCTCGCGCTCGGCCGATTCCGGTGTGGGATCGACGGGATTGACGGCCAGATCGCTCATCGGGTCCTCCAAGGCTCGGGCCGCGGCCGGGGAACTGCGATGCTCAGGAGACCTCGGCGACAACGGTGCCGACGTCGTAGGTCGCACCGGCTTCGACCTTGATGCTCATGGTTCCGGCGACCGGCGACTCGATCTCGGTCTCGCTCTTGTCGGTCTCGAGCACGTAGACGGCCTGTCCGGCGCTCACGGTGGCACCGTCCTCGACCAACCACTCTGTGAGCACACCCTCGGTCATGGTCACACCCAACTGGGGGATAGCCAGCTCCGACGCCATCGTCGTTGTCCCTTCTTCGGGGCTGTCAAGCAGCCGGAAACCTACCATCGATCCATGTTCATCGAACAATACCGCGAGCTTACCGCGACCCCTAATCCTGGACCAATCCGTTGAAGTTACGGCTCATCCTTGCGCTGATTAGTGATCCCGACCATAATTGGCCGAACTAAACCCAAGCTTAGTTCTAGCGTCATTGAACTATCGGTGGCTTGCGACAGGAGCGCCGGTTGACCACCGATGAGCTCGCGATACGAGCCCGATCCCGCCTCCGCACCCAGTGACGCCCAGTGAGCCTGTGCAACACCCGTCGTGCATCGGCACGACCCGGTTCCGACGAGTAATGGAGATGAACGTGACTGCAGTCCAAAGTCGAGTCTCACCCGACGTCCTGGTGAAGATCTTCACCACCGCCGCCAAGATCAAGATGTACGACGAGACGTACCGGGCGACGATGCGTGCGGGCAAGATCGGCGGCATGTACTACTCGGCCCGCGGTCAGGAGATCATCCCGTCCTCGTTCTCGGCCGTGCTCGAGCCAAGCGACTACGTGCTGACCATCTACCGCGGCATTCACGACCAGATCGCCAAAGGCGTTCCACTGAACACGCTGACCGCCGAGTTCTTCGGTCGGGCTACCGGCAGTTGCAAGGGCAAGGGCGGCCCCATGCACGTCACTGACGTGGCGTCGGGCTTGATCCTCACCACCGGGGTCGTCGGCTCTGGCCTGCCGATCGGCGTCGGCGTCGCGCTGTCGGCCAAGATGCGCAAGTCGGGCCAGGTCGCGATCGTCAACTTCGGCGACGGCGCCTCGAACATCGGCGCGTTCCACGAGGCCCTCAACATGGCCGCGCTCTGGGAGCTGCCGGTTGTGTTCGTGTGCCAGAACAACCAGTACGCCGAATACACCAAGTACAGCCTGGGCATGTCGGTGGACCAGATCAGCAAGCGTGGCGCGGCCTACACCATGCGCTCGATCCACGTCGACGGCAACGACCCGGAGGCCATGTACGAGGCGGCCAAGACCGCGGTCGATGCCGCGCGGGCCGGTGAGGGCCCGACCCTCATCGAGGCGATGACCTACCGTTTCTACGGCCACGTGATGGGCGACATGATGAAGTACATGCCCGATGACGAGCTGGAGGCCGCGCGCGCGGCCGACCCGGTGCTCAAGCTGCGGGCCGACCTCATTGCCGCTGGCACGCTCACCGATGAGCAGGTGACCCAGATCGAGGCCGGCCTCCGAACCGAGATCGACGAGGCGTTCGAATACGCGATGTCCTCTCCGTTGCCGGACGCCTCCGATGCCACGACCGATGTCTATGCGGAAGGAATTGCGCTGTGACCGCCCAGAGCGAAGTAATCGACCCCGAGGTCAAGTCCGAGCGGATTCTGACCCAGATCCAGGCGATCAACGAGGCCCTGGACATCGCGCTCGGTCTGGACGAGACGGTGTTCGAACTCGGCGAGGACATCCAGGACCCGGGCGGCGGTGGCTTCGGCGTGCACAAGGGCCTGTCCACCAAGTACGGCCTGGACCGAGTTCGCCCGACCCCGATCACCGAACAGGCGATCATGGGCGCCGCGATCGGCGCGGCCATCACCGGCATGCGCCCGATCCCTGAGATCATGCTGATGAACTTCATGGCTGTCTGCCAGGACCAGCTCATCAACCACGCGGCCAAGTTGCGCTACATGTCCGGTGGTCAGACCCACGTGCCGGTCACGGTGCGCACCACCACCGGTGCCGGTGGTGGCTTCGGGGCCCAGCACTCGGACATGCTCGAGGGTCCGCTCGTGCACACCCCTGGTCTCAAGGTCGTCATCCCGTCGACGCCGGCCGACGCCAAGGGCCTGCTGCTCACCTCGATCTTCGACGACGACCCGGTCGTTTTCATCGAGATGCACCACCTGTACTTCTCGATCTCGGGCCACGTGCCTGAGGGTGACTACCGGATCCCGCTCGGCAAGGCCCGCCTAGCCCGTGAGGGCTCGGACGTGACCCTGATCAGCTGGGGCCGTCAGGTGCACGACTGCATGGCCGTGGCCGACACCCTGGCCGCCGACGGCATCAACGCCGAGGTCCTCGACCTGCGCAGCCTGGTGCCGTTGGACACCGAAGCCATGCTGGCCTCGGTCGCCAAGACCCGCCGCGTGGTGATCGTGCACGAAGCCGTGCGTCGCAACGGGTTCGGCGCCGAGCTGGCCGCCACGATCAACGAGGAGCTGTTCGGGCAGCTGGCCGCCCCGGTCCGCCGAGTGGCCGCGGCCAACACGCCCGTGCCGTACTCGGCGCCGCTCGAGGCGGCCTACATGCCGTCGAAGGCCGACATCGAGGCCACTGTTCGCGGCTTGTTCTAAAGCTCCATCGCCCGCGGTCACCGCGTCGACAACGACGGGGTGACCGCGGGCGCCGCCATTGTTTCTGCTCGCCGATCCAGACAGCCCGCACCGGAGGTTAGACAGTGACCGAGACGAGCCCAGATAGCGTGACCCAGCGCTCCGACCCGTCGGTCTCGGCCATGCCGCACAACGAGGCCATGCTCGACGAATACCAACGCACCATGGGCCGCATCTTCAGCTTGGCCGCGGCCGTCGACCCCCGACTACCGATACCGGCCTGCCCGGCCTGGGATGCCTGCGGCCTGGTCTCGCACCTGGTCGGCACGGCGTCGTTCGTGGCCTCGGGCCAGCCGTTGGCCGACGACGTCCAGGGCTGGATCGACGACGAGGTGCGCACCCGCGCCGACCGCGGCTCGTCGTCGTTGGCCGAGGAATGGGCCGGCGACTATCCGGTGGTTCGGGCTGCGCTCACCGGGCAACCGTCGGGCGGCCTCGTGATCGATGCCGTGACCCACGAGCAGGATCTGCGTTCGGCTATCGGGCCCGCGGCGACCGACCATGAAGCCGGGCTCTACGCCGTGCTGCCGGCTCTGATCGACTACGCGCGTCATCTCGAGCTGTTCACGGCCGGCCCGGGCGTGCGGCTGCTGACGCCCACCAGCGACGTGTTCATCGGCGGGTCGGAGGTCGGGCTCGAGGTCGATCTCGCCGACGATTGGGAGCTGTCGCGGCTGCTGGCCTGCCGACGCTCGGCCAGCCAACTGGACGCCTTGCCGCAGAAGGGCGATTCCGCCCTGCTCTACACACTGGTCAGCCGGTACCCGTTGCCGGAGTGGCCACTCGATCTGTAGGGTGCGGCCCGAGCCCGGACCCGCAACGGCACAATACCGTCACGACACGGTGCGCTTGGTGGCGGCCGCCCGGATCGAGCGAGCCGCCGGCCGGGCCGGCCGGGGCGCCTTGCCGCCGATCGCGGTGAACAGTCGGCCGGCGAACAGCTCGCCCAGTGCGTCGATGGCGGCCGTGTAGCGGTCGATCGGCTGCTCCAGCGCGGCGATGTTGGACAACCCCCGCATCAGGCCGGAGATCATGTCCAGGATCGCCTGCGGGGGTACGCCCTCCGCGATCTCGCCGCGTGCGATGGCGTCGGCCACCAGCTGGTCGAACACGTCTTCGGTGTAGGCCAGCGCGACCTGGACCGCCCCGGTCATCTCCGAGTGCCCGGAGGCATCCTCCATGATCGCTCGCGCGCTGATGCGGGCCATGTCCGGGTGGTGGCGGTTGATCAGCGCGCCGGCCTTGAGCAGGAGGCCGACCCGCTCGGCGATGTGGCCGTCACGGGCCATGATCGGGTCCCAGTGGGCGCGCAGGATCTCCAACGCGTCGCCCTGCACCGCTTCCAGGCAAGCCAGCTTGGTGGGGAAGTGGTAGTAGATGGCGGCGCTGGTCAGGTTGGCGCGGTCGGCGATTCGGCGAATCGAGGTCCGGGTATAGCCCCGGCTGCCGAATTCCTCAGCGGCCGCGGCCAGCACAACGGCCCTTGTCTGTTCGGCCGTGGTTCCGACCGGCCGGCCCACTGTTTTCATGTCAGCCCGTCCCTTGGGGGTAGGTCCCGGTGCTCACGATAGTCGGGCCCGGGCCCGACCCCGGCGAAGGCATCGAATCGGTCGGTCGTCCACTCAAAAATTCGATACTTCATTAACTGTCATAAGTCGCATAGGCTCCCGGAGGATGTGCGCGCGCCGGCAGTCGATCCGACCCACCGGCGCGCTCCGGCGACGAAGGTGAGCTGGCATGACGATCGATGCGGACGGACAACCCGACGGCGCCCACCGCGCGGCACCGGGCGGTTGGACGCGCGTGATGAACCAGAAGGTCGCGGTGAGCGTGGTCTTCGTCGCCGCCCTGTTCATGACGATCATGGACACCACCATCATCAACGTGGCCATCCCGCGA
>JAODNL010000587.1 GCA_025465405.1 Pseudonocardiales bacterium
CACGACCTCATCCCACGTCGGGGGAACCCACGTCGCGGTCTCGACTGTCATGCCCTCACCTCGTTGGCGTCGCGGCCATTGTCCACCGCGGACGACACAACCAGCCAATCCTGTTCGTTTCGTGAACGCCTCAGCACTCCCTCACGTTCCCCGGGGCTCCCCTAACCTGGCGGCGTGCACCGCTACTCCCCGGCCGACGACCGCACCGTCCGCGCGCTGGCCGAATACTGCCTCGATCGGCTCGCCATGGACGCACCGCTGGACCGGCCGCTGACGCCGGCCGAACTCGAGTCGCGGGCCGGTCAGACCGTAACCGCCGACGGCATCGGTGGCGACGAGGCGCTGCGGCTGTGGGCCGACGTACTAGGTCCGGCCTGCCTGTCGGTGGACCACCGCCGGTACCTGTCGTTCATTCCGAGCGCGCCCACGAAAGCGGCCGCCGGTTTCGACATGCTCGTCGGCGCGTCCAGCGTGTACGGCGGCTCCTGGCTCGAGGGCTCGGGCGCCGTCTACGCCGAGAACCAGGCCCTGCGCTGGGTGGCCGAGCTCGCCGGGCTACCCCCGGAGGCGGGCGGCGCGTTCGTCCAGGGCGGAACCATCGGCAACCTGTCCGCGCTCGTCGCGGCGCGCGAGGCGGCGCTGCACCGGCGCGGCGGGCAGCGCCCCCGGCGTTGGTCGGTCTGCGTGACGGAGGAGACCCACTCCTCGGTGAAGCACGCGCTCGGCGTGGTGATGGACGTCGACGTCGTCGAGGTACCCGGCGACGAGCGCGGCCGCATGCTCGGCTCGACGCTGCGGACCACCGTCGCTGCGCTGACCGAGGAACGGCGGGCGGGCATCTTCGCAGTCGTCGCGACGGCCGGCACCACGAACCTCGGCGTGGTCGACGACATCCGCGGCATCGCGCACGTTGCAGCGGACCACGGCTGGTGGCTGCACGTCGACGGCGCCTACGGCGGCGCCGGGCTCGCCGCGCCCAGCGTCCGCGGCCTGTACGACGGGGTAGAGCAGGCCGACTCGTTCATCGTCGATCCGCACAAGTGGCTGTTCGCACCGTTCGACTCGTGCGCGCTGATCTACCGCGATCCGGTCCAGGCGCGGGTGGCGCACACCCAGCACGCCGGCTACCTGGACCCGGTCACGGTCGACGGCGAGTGGAACCCGTCCGATTTCGCCATCCAGCTCACCCGGCGGGCGCGCGGCCTGCCGTTCTGGTTCTCGCTCGCGGTGCACGGCACGGACGCCTACCGCGACGCGATCGAGCGGACGCTGGCCGTGGCGCGCGCCGGAGCCGATCTGATCCGCGCGGCCGGGCACGTGCGGCTGCTCGTCGAACCGGACCTCACCGTGCTGGTGTTCGAGCGGATCGGGTGGGACAGCGAGGACTACACGCGATGGAGCACGCGCCTGCTCGACGAGCAGTTCGCGTTCGTCACCCCGACCCGGCACGCGGGGCGGGTGTGCACCCGATTCGCGATCGTCAACCCACTGACGACCGAGCAGGACCTGGCCGCCATCATCGATTCGATGCGCTAGCGCGAGGTTGTTTGAGCGCGATGTCGTTCCGAGCGCAGAGTCGTCAGACGTCGCGGTTAGGGTGCCGCCATGGATCTCAGACTCGAACTCGTCTCCGTTCCCGTCTCCGACGTCGACCGCGCCAAGGCGTTCTATACCGAGCAGGCCGGCTTCAACGCCGACCACGACCACCGCGTCAGCGAGAACCTCCGGTTCGTCCAGCTGACACCGCCCGGCTCGGCGTGCTCGATCTCGATCGGCGAGGGCATTTCCACGGCGCCTCCCGGTTCTGTGCAGGGGTTGCAAGTGGTCGTCACGGACATCACCGCCGCTCGCGACGAGCTCGCCGGCCGCGGGGTCGCGGTCAGCGAGATCCAGGACTTCCCGTGGGGCCGGTTCGTGTTCTTCAGCGACCCCGACGGCAACGGCTGGGCGGTCCAGGAAGTCCCGCCCCGCCCGTGACGGATGGTCGGGCCGTGATGCCCGTCCTCATGACCGGTCTCGACGACGCCTGGACGCGTCTGAGGCGGCGGCTGGACGGGCTGGGGCAGGACGAGTACCTGTGGGAGCCCGTCGCCGGCTGCTGGACCGTCCGGCCGTCCGAAGGCCGCTGGTCGGTAGATCATGACGACCCGGACCCAGTACCCGCACCGGTCACCACCATCGCATGGCGCATGTGGCACATCGGCTCGGACTGCCTCGCCGGCTACGTCAGCCCGTCACTGGGCGCGTGGCCGCTGCCCGTTGGAGGGCTGGAGTGGTTCGGCGAGGTCGCGCCGGCCAGGGCGGCCCTGGTAGCTGGCTTCGACACGTTCCGCGCGCGGATCGCGGACCTCGGCGAAGACGGCCTCTGGCGCGCCCTCGGGCCTGCGTGGGGACCGTATGCCGAGTCGTGCTGGGCCGATCTGGTCGTGCATGCGCTCGACGAGCTCGCGCACCACGGCGCCGAGATCGGGCTGCTGCGCGATCTTTACCCCGGGATGACGTAGTTCGGTTCGGCCGACGATGGTCCACTGAGCACATGGGGTCCGATCTGCCGCCACCGGGCTGGGGTCCGCCACCAGGCTGGAGTCCACAGCCGGGCTGGGGCGCTCAGCCGGGCTGGGGTCCGCCGCCACCGGGCTGGGCACAGCCGCCGTGGGTCGACCGGCGTCCGCCGCTCGACCGGACCATGCAGGAGCTGCGGGCCCAGGACCCGCGGCCGTGGGGGTGGCGGCCGGTCGTGGTGCCGTGTGCCGCCCTCGTCATCCTGATCGTCGCCGGCAACGTCGCAACCCGCCTGATCCGCCCGGACACGGCAAACGGTCGCCTCGTTCTGGCCATCGTCGGAAACGTCGCCGTGCAAGGCCTGCTCGGCTTGGCGATCTGGGTGGCCGGTCGTGATATCGCGGGGCGGTACGGAGGCTGGGGCCGCACCTTCGGCTGGCGGCGCCCGGTGTGGGCGGACCTCAAGTACGCCGCGGCGGGCGTGGGCATCGCGCTGGCCGCGCGGGTCGCGGTGATCATCGACGCGGACTTGTTGACACACGGCCGGGCGGTCCAGGAGGCGCAGAACGTCCGGCTGCACAGCACGTCGGTCGCCGTCGTCGCGCTGCTCGTCTTCGTGACCGTCCTCTGCGCACCGCCGATCGAGGAGGTCATGTTCCGCGGCCTGC
>JAODNL010000588.1 GCA_025465405.1 Pseudonocardiales bacterium
ATGCGGATCTTCGCGCTCGAGCTGCCCGTGATTGCAGCTGTCCAGGGTGCCGCCCTCGGAGGCGGCCTCGGACTCGCATGCGCCGCTGACTTCCGGGTCGCCAGTCCCGAGACGCGGTTCGAAGCCAACTTCTCACAGCTCGGCTTTCATCACGGATTCGCGCTGAGTGTCACCCTTCCGCGGATCGTCGGGAATCAGCACGCCGCCTTCATGCTGTACAGCGGTGCTGAGGTCAGGGGCGAGCAAGCGCATCGAATCGGCCTGGCTGATCGCATCGTCGCCCATCTTGACCTACGGGATCAGGCCATCGATCTTGCGCGGGAGATAGCTGCCGCCGCGCCGCTGGCTGTGAAATCGATGCGATGCACATTGCGCCAGGATCTAATCGCACAGCTCGAGAAGGCGCTGGAGCATGAACTTGACGAGCAAGTCCGGCTCTGGCGGACCGAGGATTGTGCGATCGGGATTCAGAGCGCTCGGGAGCGTCAGGTGCCGGCCTTCGTTGGCCGCTGACCAGGCACGTGCCGAGGGCGCCGTTGCAGACGCCCTGTTCCTGCTGTCACTCGTGAGCAACAACGGGGTCTGGGCTTTACCCAGGGCGCCAGATGGTTGCTTCAATAGCAATTGCGCCCATCGCCGTCGGCCCGACGCTGCGATTGTCCACGGATAACATCTCGATGCCTTGGCGATTGCTGAGATGGTTTGCGGGACTGAACCGAACACTCTTGCCGCGGGGGACGCCTGCGTGCCCGTATGCACTGTGACGGCTGCGCAGGCCCTCGATTGGGGCCCAACCAGTTTCCGGCCAAGCCGTGAGCGCTCAATCTTTGGTTGCCGCCGGAAACCCGGAGAGGTCCAGGCCAGCGGGCGGGACCTCTCGGCTGCGACCGGGTTGAGGGTTGCTCGGGCGCCGATCACAAGCGCTCGGGTCGCGGCTGCTCAGAGGTGGCCGAATACGTTGCGCAGTGGCGGCAAGTCGCCGAGCGTGATTTCGATGAGGTCGCCGGGAACGAGGAATCGTCCGCTCGCCAACCCGACACCCGAGGGTGAGCCCGTGCAGATGACATCGCCGGGCTGAAGATCGATGTTCGCACTGATCGCTTCGATCAGCGTCGGCACATCGAACAGGAGGTCTCCGATACTCGCCTGCTGTCGCAGTTCTCCGTTTACAGAGGTCGTCAACGAGACGTCGGCGTGGTCGTGAGCAGTCGTCAAAATTCCGGGTCCGAGTGGTTTGAACCCGGGAAAGCTCTTCGCGGCCAGCACGCCCGCCATGTCGCGTTGCTTGGCAGCGGCCGTCTGCATATCGCGCGCGCTCACGTCGTTGACCGCCGTCAAACCCGCAACGTACGACCAGGCGTTTGCGGCAGTGACCTGGTAGGCAGGTCGAGATATGACTACTCCGATTTCGCCCTCGTAGTCCACCTGATTCGGTGCCGACGGTGGTGGCGGAATGACCTCACCACTCGCGAGCACGCCGTCGCTGCTGATCGGAAAGAATATCGGGGCCTCCGGAATCGGCTGGCCGACTTCGTCGGCGTGGGAGCGGTAATTGAGCCCAACGAGCACGATTTTCGCCGGTAGCACCGGTGGCCTGACCGTGAGTGCATCGAGGTCCACCGACGGTCCGGCTGGGTAGTGGGCCAACTGGTCCCATTTTCCTGCAGCCAGGACGTCGTCGAGACTCTTGAGGCCGACCAGCAGAGTCGCGCCGTGATTGTCGACGCGGACGACACCATCGGTCGTAGTGAAAACCTGCATTCAGGACTCCTGATTCAACAGTTCGGCGACGGTCGGGCGTGAGGTGACTGTGTCGATGACCGTGGTCACCTCACGCAGGCGAAGCAGCAAACCACCGTTGCCGTCGCGCACCCACGTGTCGCAGAAGTCGAAGATCGACACGGTGTATCCACCTGGCTCGGGCTCGATGCGGTGCACCGTGACAACGAAGTCGGCTTGAAACGACTCCTGATCATCGGTGGTGACGCGGAAATTGGTTGGCACGTGGCGCGTGGTGTAAACGGCCTTCTCCCGAACGGCCATCACTTGGTCGTACACCGGTCGACCGACCCGCCGCTCTCCCTCACCGATAGCGAAATCGGCGGTCAGTTGTCCAAGCGAATCGGTGGCATGGCCGTTGTCGACGGCCGCGAAACCGTCCGCCACGAGCTGTTCGAGCTGACCACGGAGATCCATAGCAATAGTCACCCTACGATTATTAGCGCATCTCGATAGGAGTTACAAGTCACTAGCATAGGCTTGACGATTGCATGAACCATGGCTAGCCTCACACGTGGATGCCGACCATCCAGTGAGCGCCAGAAGCGGTTGACACACGGCCGGGCCGCCACCCGACTCGACGGGTCGGCATCGAACTGAAACCGCAAAGCGTCGGCACATGCGTTGCCTCCGACGTCGTTGGCCTGGCCTAGGCCCGGACTGGGTCCACGAGGTCACGAGTGGCCGGGCGAAAGTTCGCGATACTCCTCTACGAGAAAGTTCTCAATGAGCAACTCAACTTCGACGATTGATCCGGTACTGCTCATTGAGCAGCGGGGACGCGTGCGGATCCTCACATTCAACCGGCCCAAATCGCGCAACGCGCTGAACCCAGCCCTTATCGCCGGGCTCCGCGCGGAACTCGCCGACGCCGACGCCGACCAGAAGACTGATGCCGTCATCCTCACCGGCTCCGACCCTGCGTTCTGTGCCGGAGTCGACCTGGGGGAGTTTGGCAACATCGGCGACGATGTCAAGCCATCAGGTGACGGCATACCGATTGGGCATCCGTGGCGTCCGTTGTCCAAACCTGTGATCGGCGCGATCAACGGTGCCGCGGTCACCGGCGGCCTCGAGCTCGCACTTGCTTGCGACTTCCTCATCGCCTCGGACCGTGCTCGGTTCGCCGACACCCACGCCCGGGTCGGGCTGGTACCCAGGTGGGGTCTGACCTCACGGCTCCCCGCCGCGGTGGGCCGCGGGTTCGCGAGGCGCATGAGCCTTTCCGGCGACTTCGTGACCGCGGCGGAGGCTCTGCGGGTGGGGCTGGTGACGCAGGTGGTCGAGCACGAAACCTTGTTGACTGCGACGGTCGAGCTCGGGTTGTCGATAGTCGGCAACGACCAACTTGGCGTCCGCACTCTGCTCTCGTCGTACCGCCGTGCCGAAGAGCACCTGGTCGATGCTGCGCTACAGGTCGAGGACGAGACCGCACGGAACTGGATGAAGGATTTCGAGCCTTCGCGAGTCGCCGACCGCCGGGCGGAGGTAGTCGGCCGGGGCCGCATGCAGAATGCCGTCAGCAGTTCCCACGGATCGGCTGAAGTACCTCTGCCGCAATCACATCGAGCCGGCCCGAGCTCGTCTTAATCGGGTCCGTGCCCTCTGAATGGCAAGGTGTTGCACCGATTCAGCCGGGCGGCCGAAACAGCCGAGACAATGTTTGCTCGGCCATCCTCCGAAGGGAAACCCACACCGATGAAGACTGATCTCGCCGGGCGCACACTGCTCATGTCCGGCGGTAGCCGCGGCATCGGACTGGCAATCGGCATCGCGGCAGGCCGCCTCGGAGCCAATGTCGTTCTGCTGGCCAAGACCGACACGCCGAATCCGAGGCTTCCAGGCACCGTGCACACCGCGGTCGCCGAAATTGAGGCGGCCGGCGGGTCCGCGCTGGCTGTCGTCGGCGACGTACGCGACGAGACATCGGTCGAGGGGGCAGTCGCCCAGACAATCGACCGATTCGGCGGCATCGACATCTGCCTCAACAACGCGAGCGCGATCGATCTGCTCGGCACCGAGAACCTCGCGGTGAAAAAGTTTGACCTGATGCAGCAGATCCAACTGCGCGGCACCTACCTGCTCACCCGCGCAGCCCTCCCGTATCTCCGCAAATCCCCCAACGCGCACATCCTTTCGCTGTCACCGCCACTGAACCTCAAACCCAAGTGGCTCGGCGCGCACCCGGCCTACACTTTGGCCAAATACGGTATGACCATCCTTACTCTCGGTTGGGCCGAGGAGTACCGCGATGCGCCGGTAGCCGCGAATTGCCTGTGGCCACAGAGTCTCATCGCCACCGCCGCCGTGCAGAATCTATTCGGCGGAGACCGGGCGATGAGCTCCGCGCGCCGCCCGGAGATCGTCGCCGACGCCGCGATGCTCATCCTCACCCGGCCGGCTGCCGAACACAGCGGTAACACCTACATCGACGTCGACGTCCTTGCCTCACACGGTGTTACCGACCTATCCGGCTACGGGCCTACCACCGGCCTCGTGTACGACATCTTCCTCGACCCGCCCCACTGACCTGGAAGAAATACACGCGGCACTACCGACGCGAAGTCTGAGCCAGCCGACCTCGAGGCTCGACAATTTGCGTGTTGCATGAATATGCGAGTGACTTGCATCATCGGTTATAGCTCGATAGTCTCAGTGCACGGGCAGCACGTCAGAGGGACACGACGATGACGAACAGAACCCGTCGACCGCCGTCAGGTGACTCCGCACAAAATCTCGTTCGTGTCGTCAAGGCGAGCCTCAAGCGAAGCGAGGGCCAGTGGACTTTCGAGATACACCCGCCGAGGCCGCCTTTCGGTCCACCCTGCGCGCCTGGTTTCGGATCGACGGGTCTAATGGCGAAAGGTGGGACCTGAACGTTCCTGCCGACGTTGTGGCAGCGCGCGCTTGGAGCCGCTCGTTGCACGATGCGGGGTATGCCGGGCTGACGTGGCCTGTCGAGTACGGCGGTCGTGGGCTCGACCCGACTTTTCAGGCGATCTTCTATGACGAAATGGTGGCGGAGCACGCCCCCGTGCATGTCGGCATAATCGGGCTCAACATGGCTGGACCCACGATCATCGCGTGGGGCACCGCCCAACAGAAGCAGCGATTCTTGGCGCCCCTGCTCGCCGCCGAGGAGATCTGGTGCCAGGGCTTCTCCGAACCTGGCAGCGGGTCCGATCTGGCGAGTGTGACAACACGCGCCGTACTGGACGGCGATCACTGGGTGATCAACGGACAGAAGGTGTGGTCGTCACACGCGCACATCGCAGACTGGTGCATCCTGCTGGTCCGCACCGACACGACCGTTCCGAAGCACCAGGGACTTTCGTTTCTTCTCGTCGACATGCATTCGGCAGGAATCGAAGTGCGGCCGCTGCGGCAGTTGACCGGCGAACCGGAGTTCAACGAAATCTTCTTTACTGATGTTCGGATCCCGCGTGAGTCGATGCTCGGACAACCCGGTGATGGC
>JAODNL010000060.1 GCA_025465405.1 Pseudonocardiales bacterium
GCGCGGGAGAAGTCTGCCTGGCCGCCGACGGCGCCCACGTAGTGGCCGTGCCGGACCTCGGCGCCGATCTGGCCGGTGAGATCGACCTCGATGGCGGAGTTGATCGCCACGAACGAACGAAGCTGCGCCAGCACGCCGGGAGCGTGCGTGTAGCTGGCCGGCCGGAACTCGAGCGGCAGATCGGGAATCCGTTCGTACAACTCGGTGCTGCCCAGGGCGGCGCCGGTCACGACGAGACCGGTGTCGACCTCCTTCTTCGCGCCAGTGAGCGCTCCGGCGTCGACGAGCCGGAGCACTGCGTCCGAGATCATGCCGGAGTGCATGCCGAGGTCGCGGTGACCGGTGAGTGCGGCAAGCACGGCCGACGGCAGCGGACCGACGCCGAGTTGGACGGTGTCGCAGTCCTCGATCAATCCGGCGACGTGGCGGGCGATCGTCCGATCGACGTCGTCCGGTGTGTGCACCGGCGCCTCGGGCAGCGGTCGATCGGTCTCGATGAACGCGCTGAACCGGTCGACGGAGATGCGCGGGGTGCCCTTCGTCGGTGGCATCCGCCGGTTGATCTCGGCGATGAGGACGGGCGTGTGCGCGATGGCGTCCGCGACATAGTCGACCCCGACGCCGAGCGTGCACTGGCCGTCCTCGTCCGGCGGCGACACCTGGATCAGGCCGACGTCGTGCGGGAGTGACCCGTCCGCGAACAGCCGCGGCAGCGCTGAGTAGTTGCAGGGCAGGATCTCCAACCGGCCCTCGCGGCTCAGCGAGCGCAGCCGGCCGAGCGCGCCGTAGGACTGCAGGGTGATGCTCTCGGGCAGTTGCGTCGTGAGCCGGTCGTCCCAGGACATGCCGCAGAAGGCGCGCACCGGACCGAGGCGGTCGGCCTGGTCGAGCAGCGCGTGCACCAATGGCGTCGGCTCGGCGCTGGTCTGCCCCCACCAGATGCCGGTGCCGGGACCTACGTAGTGCGAGAAGTCGATCATGTGCTGACCCGCTGGACGAGGGTCGCAGTACCCAGGCCGCCGCCGCAGCACATCGTCACCAGGCCGAGCTCGACATCGCGGCGCTCCATCTCGGCGAGCAGGGTGGCGAACAGCCGCGAGCCGGTGGCGCCGACGGGATGGCCGAGCGCGATCGCGCCGCCGTTGACGTTGACGCGGTCCATGTCGGGTTTGAGCTCGCGCTCCCAGGCGAGCACCACCGAGCTGAACGCCTCGTTGATCTCGATCAGGTCGATGTCGTCGATTACCAAGGCGTTGCGCTCGAGCAGCTTGCGGGTCGCGGGAATCGGGCCGGTCAACATGATGATCGGGTCGACCCCGACGGTCGTCTGGTCGACGATTCGGGCGCGCACCTTCAACCCGTGCTGATCAGCGGCCGGCCGCGAGGCAAGCAGGACACCCGCCGCGCCGTCGCAGATCGGCGACGAGGTGCCCGCCGTGATTCGACCGCCGTCGGGCCGGAACACCGGCTTGAGCTCGGCGAGCGTCTCCACGGTCGTGCCCAGACGGATGGTCTGGTCACTGACCCGAGTCTTCCCGTCGAGTTCCCACGGGATCATCTCGTCCGTGAAGCGCCCGGCTGCAAGTGCCTCACTGGCCAGCTGATGTGACCGGACGGCGAACTCGTCCATCTCCGCGCGACTGATCTGCCAGCGATCGGCGATCAGCTCGGCGCTCTCACCCTGCGGCACGAAGTCGTAGAGCGCGCGCAGCTCGGCCGGCCAGGGGTCGCCGTACAGCTCGGAAATCTTTGCCGGTGAGTTCATTGGGACGTGGCCCATGTGCTCGACGCCACCAGCGATCACGACATCGTGCGTTCCGGTGCCGACGAGACCGGCCGCCATCTCGACGGCGGTCTGCGCGGAGCCGCAGCGCCGGTCGAGCACGGTGGCGGGCACCTCGGGCGGAAAGCCACCCTGCAGCCAGGCGTTGCGGGCGATGTTGCGGGACTGCTCGCCGAACGGCGCCGTGCAGCCGACGATCAGGTCCTCGATCGCATCCGGAGCCACGCCGCTGCGGGCAAGCAGTTCCCGGTAGCAGGCGAGCAGCATCGTGTTCGGGTGAACATCGCGGTACCAGCCGCGCTCGGGATGCGAGCGGCCGATCGGGGTGCGGACGGCTTCGGCGATCAGCACCTCGCGTGCCGTCGCAGCAAACTGCCCGGTGATCGTCCGACCCATCACATCACCGTCCCGCCGTCAACCGGCAGCACCTGACCGGTGATGTAGGACGCCGCGTCGGAAGCCAGGAACACGAAGGCGCCGGCGATCTCGTCCGGGGAGGCCCAGCGGCCCAGCGGGATGCGCGCCAGCGTCAGCTCGGCGAGCTTCTCGTTCTCGCGGATGTTCTGCGTCATCGGAGTCGCGGCGAGCGGCGCGAGTGCGTTGACGGTGATCTGCCGGCGGGCCAGTTCGCGGGCGAGCGACTTCGTCAGCCCGACGATGCCGGCCTTCGCCGCGCTGTAGTTCGCCTGTCCGATCGTGCCCACCAGGCCGGCGGCCGAGGTCACGTTGATGATGCGTCCCGTGCCGTCGTCCGGCAGATAGTCGAGCACGGCCTGTGAGCAGACGAAGCTGCCGACGAGGTGGATGTCGATGATCTTCCGGAACGCTTCCTCGCTCAGCTTCGGGAACATCGCGGGCGAGATGGCGCCGGCGTTGTTGACGAGAATGTGCAACCTGCCGCCAGTGAGCGCGGCGGCCTGCTGTACAGCGGTTGCGGCCGCAGCCGAGTCGCGGACGTCCAGGGCGTGCGACTCGGCTGTCCCTCCTTCGCCGCGAATCGACTTGGCGACGGCCTCTGCGGCCGCGGCGTCGATATCCGTCACGAGCACCGCGGCGCCGGCTCGCGCGAAGGCGGTGGCGACCGCAGCGCCGATGCCGCTGCCTGCGCCGGTGACGAGGGCGGAGCGTCCGTCGAGGCGAAACATCAGTAGCTCCTCGGCAGCCCGAGCACGTGCGAGCCGAGGTAGTTCAGCACCATCTCCTGGCTCAGCGGCGCGATCCGCAGCAGCCGGGCCTCCCGGAAGTACCGCGCCACGTGGTACTCCTCGGCGTAGCCCATCCCGCCGTGCACCTGCAGCGCGCGATCGGCCGCCTGGAAGCCGGCGTCCGCGCACAGGTACTTCGCCGTGTTCGCCTCACGTCCGCACGGCCGGCCGTTGTCGTAGAGCCAGGTGGCCTTGCGCAGCACAAGTTCGGCGGCGTCGAGGCGGGCGAGCGAGTCGGCCAGCGGGAACTGCAGGCCCTGGTTCATCCCGATCGGCCGGCCGAACACCTCGCGTTCGTTGCCGTAGCGGACGGCCCGGCGCAACGCGGCGCGTCCCAGGCCGAGCGCCTCGGCAGCGACCAGCATCCGCTCGGGGTTCAGGCCGTCCAGGATGTACTTGAAGCCCTGTCCTTCCTCGCCGACGCGGTCCGCCTCCGGGATGACGAGATCGTCGATGAACAGCTCGTTGGACGAGATCGCATTGCGGCCCATCTTCTTGATCGGGCGGATGTCGACGTGGTCGCGGTCGAGGTCGGTCAGGAACAGCGTGAGGCCGTCCGTCTTCTTCTTGACGTCCTCGAACTTCGTCGTCCGGGTGAGCAGCAGGACCTTCTCGGACTCGAGCGCCTTGGAGATCCAGACCTTGCGGCCGTTGACGACGTAGTGGTCGCCGTCCTTGCGCGCGAAGGTGGTGATCTTGGTGGTGTCGAGGCCGGCACCGGGCTCGGTGACGCCGAAGCAGACGTGCAGGTCGCCGGTGACGATGCGCGGCAGCGTCCGGCGCTTGAGCTCTTCCGAGCCGTGCACGATGACCGGGTGCATGCCGAAGATCGACAGGTGCATCGAGCTGGCCGCGTTCATCCCGCCGCCGGAGGCCGAGACCTCCTCGAGCAGCAGTGACGCCTCGGTGATCCCGAAGCCGTGGCCGCCGTACTCCTCGGGCGTGGTGATGCCCAGCCAGCCGGCCCGCGCGAAGGTGTCGTAGAACTCGGTGGGGAACTCGTGCTCGGAGTCCTTCTCCAGCCAGTACTGGTCGT
>JAODNL010000078.1 GCA_025465405.1 Pseudonocardiales bacterium
ATCCTGGGCCTGCGTGGCGTGCTGGTGCCGCCGAATCCGGGCAACGTGTCCGCGTTCGGTCTGCTCACCGTGGACGTCAAGAACGACTACGTGCGCACCGCGGTCCGCCGGCACGACGACCTCGATCCCGCGGCGGCGGAGACGATCTTCGCGGACCTGCAGTCGCACGCCGCGGATGCCCTGAGTGCCGAAGGCTTCTCGCCGACCGAGCACCGCTTCGTGCGAACCGCTGACCTGCGCTACTACGGGCAGGCGTTCGAGGTCCGCGTGGCCGTTCCCGATCGCGTGCTCGACCGCGCTGCTGCCGACGCCGTCGCCCGCAGCTTCCACGACGCGCACCGGGCCCTGTACGGCTACGACTTCCGCGACGACGCCAGCCAGCACGTCGAATGGGTGAACCTGCGTGTGTCCGGCATCGGCCCGATCACCCGGCCCGAACTGCGCGAGCGCCCGCCCGGCGACGGCGACGGCGACGGGAGCCGGGCCCGAACCGGGACGCGGCCGGTCTGTTTCGACGCCTACACCGGCTACGTCGACACGGCGATCTTCTGGCGCGACCGCCTCGAGCCGGGCGACGTGATCAGCGGCCCGGCGATCATCGAGGAGTACGGCTCGACGGTTCCTGTTCACCCGTGTTTCGTCGCCCGTGTGGATGATTTCGCCAATCTACTGGTGACGGCATGAATACCCTTATCACAACGGCACAAACCGTCGATCCGATCCTGCTCGAGATCGTCACCGGCAGCCTCGCCTCCATCGAGATGGAGGTCGAGACGGCGATCGGCCGCACGTCCCGTTCGCCGATGATCCGCGACGCGCACGACTACCGGGCCGGCATCCACGACCGGCTGCTGCGAAAGCTCACCGGCCGGTCCTACAGCGCGCTCGTGCATCCCGTGGCGCGCGACTTCCCGCTGGACACGATGCGACCAGGGGACGTGTTCTTCCACAACGACGTCTACCGGTCCGAGGGCGGCATCGGGCACCTGCCCGACCTGTGTGTCACCGTGCCGGTGTTCCACGAGGATCAGGTCGTCGGCTTCGTGCAGGCTTTCGGCCACCACGACGACATCGGCGGCGCGGTGCCCGGCTCGATGCCCAGCCACGCGACCAGCGTGTTCGAGGAAGGCCTTATGGTCCCGCCGATCAAGCTGTGGGACCAGGGCATTCCCAACCGCGCCGCGCTCACGATCATGACTCGCAACTCGCGAATGCCGGAGTCGCTGGCCGCCGACCTCGACGCCGAATGCTCGGCCTGCCTGATGGGATCGCGCCGGCTGGCCGAGCTGTTCGAGCGGTACGGCCGCGACACCGTGGAGGCCTGCTTCGATGCGATCGTCGCGAACACGACCGAGACCTACCGCCGCGAGATCCTGTCGAAGATCCCGACCGGTACCTGGACCTGGGAGGACTACGCGGAGCACGACGGTGTCGACGAGCCGAAGCTGCATACGCAGCGCATCACGCTCACCAAGACCGACGAGAAGCTGATCGTCGACTTCACCGGCACCGGCCCACAGGCGCGGGGACCGATCAACCACTGCGGCGACTACGCCGACGGCAACTTCCTCAAGAAATGGCTCGCGCCGATCCTGCGCAACCTGGCCGACACGCCAGAGCGCATGGCCGAGCTGGACGTCAACGAAGGTGTCGTCGATCTGATCGAGATGCGCTTCCCGCCGCCAGGGACTCTGCTCACGCCGGTGTTTCCCGCGCCGACCAACGCGCGCACGTTCGTCATCCTGCGACTGCTCGGCGTGCTCGCCGGAGTCATCGCCAAGGCCGTCGACGGCCGGATGCCCGCCGACCAGGAGACGATCCGCTACACCGGCGTGTACGGCGAGGACGACGCCGGCGAGCCGTACCTGATGCGCGAGGTGCTCGGCGGTGGTTCGGGCGGTCGTTACTACGCCGACGGCGAGGACACGATTCACGTGGTTCCCGACTCGCGCAACCTGCCGACTGAGTTCACCGAGTCGCGATTCCCTTTCCTCGTCGAGCGATTGAGCCTGGCCGTCGACTCCGGCGGAGCCGGGCAGTATCGCGGCGGCCTCGGCTACGAGAAGCACATCCGGATGCGCAAGGACGCGCACTTCATGTCCATCGCGGACCGCTCGATCCTCGCGTGCTGGGGCGTGCGCGGCGGTAAGGCGGGACAGCCGTTCCGGGTGACGATCGATCCGGGCGGTGTCGGCGAGCGCGACGTCGACGCGCTCGTCGACGCCGAGTTCGTCCCCGCCGGCACCGTCATCCGCATCCGGACGACCGGCGGCGGCGGGTGGGGTGACCCGCTCGGCCGCGACATCGACGCTGTCGTCCGGGACGTTCTCTGGGGCAAGGTCTCACGCCGCGGTGCCGCGGCCGACTACGGCGTCGTTGTCACCGGGCCGGCGGACGAGCCGATCGCCGACCCGGACGGGACGTGGGCCCTGCGCGAGCAGCTGCGCGCCGAACGGCCCGACGCGCGGCCGTTCTTCGACCGTGGCCCCGGCTATGCAAGGCTTTCCGGCGGAGCCGTCGCTGCGGAGGTGGACTGGATATGACCGGATGACGAGCGCACCTCTCGACGACATCGTGGTCGTTGACCTGTCCCGCGCGCTCGCCGGGCCGCACGCCGCGATGATGCTCGGCGACCTCGGCGCACGCGTGATCAAGGTGGAATCACCCGACGGCGACGACACCCGAGCCTGGGGACCACCGTTCATGCCCGGCACCGACGGCCACGAGCACTCCACGTACTTCCTGTCCTGCAACCGCAACAAGGAATCGATCGCGCTCGACCTGAAGAGCGACGACGGGCGGGAGACGCTCACCGCACTCGTCCGCCGCGCCGATGTGCTCGTCGAGAACTTCCGCCCCGGGGTCCTCGACCGGCTCGGTTTCTCCATGACTCAGCTGCAGGAACTCAACCCACGCCTTGTCGTGCTGTCGATCACCGGCTTCGGCCACGACGGTCCGGATGGTGGCCGCGCCGGATACGACCAGATCGCGCAGGGCGAGGCCGGCGTGATGTCACTGACCGGTCCGTCCGCGGACGAGCCGACGCGGGTCGGCGTTCCAATCGGTGACCTGCTCGCCGGCATGTACGGCGCGTACGGCGTCGTCGCCGCGTTGCACGAGCGCGAGCGCACCGGGTTGGGCACGGTCGTACGCACCAGCCTGTTCGCGGCGATCGTCGGCGTCCACGCGTTCCACGGCACCGCGTACACGGTGGCCGGTCAGGTGCCCCGCCCGACCGGCGGCCACCACCCGTCGATCTCTCCGTACGGCCTGTTCCATGCGGCGGACGGCTGGGTGCAGATCGCGGTCGGCAGCGACGGGCTCTGGCGCCGCTTCGCGCCGGCGTTCGACCTCGATCGTCCGGAGTGGGCGACGAACCCGGCCCGGGTGGCCGATCGCGACGCGGTGATCGCCGCGATCAACAAGGCGTTCGCGGCCTATCCCGCCGCCGAGCTCCTCACGCGATTGGACGAGC
>JAODNL010000087.1 GCA_025465405.1 Pseudonocardiales bacterium
TGCGCGCCAGCAGGTGTCGGCACTGGCAGCCGAAGGAGAGCAGTAGTAGATGTTGCCGCTGACTGCGTCCGGCGCCGCGTCGGGAGCTTGCCCGTCGAGCTGACATGAGACGCCCTCTGGTGAGAGCTCCGGCTTGACCGTCCAGCCGGCCACCGCGTATCCGGCCTGGTCGACGGGGGCCAGGTCGACCACGGACGTCGCCGGCCTGAGCTGCTCGAGGTCCGCTTTGATCGCGGCGGTCGCCTGGTTCAATGCGCTCTGGTCCGTGTAGACGTGGGTATGCGAACACGGTGCGGCCAGCGTGATCGCGCCCAGGTATGCGATCAGCCCTGGCGTGAGATGGCCGGAGAGCAACCCGTCCAGCGCGTTGTTATCGGCGAAGATCTGTCCAGCGCCGGCAGCGAACCCGCCGAGCAGGCTGCCGGTCCACCCAGCGACCGTCACGGCGGTGTCGATGGTGTCGCTGTCGACCGTGCAGCTGTCGGTCGCCATCGACACCCGTTCACCTCGTGGCCAGGCCGCCTTCCGCTTGATCTGCAGGTAGCCGTGACTGGACGACTCGCTCACGATGCCGTCCGACCCGAAAGGCAGATCGTAGAGGTGGATGCCGGCGAACGTTCGGCGCACGGTGATCGACCCGGCGATCTGGGTGATCGGCACGCTGACCGGCAGGTACGGCGGCAGGTCGTAGTGACACGCAGATGCGAGCGGAGCACCGTTCTCGTGTTCGGCGAGACACACCTGCGCGTCACCGCCGGGCGGAGGAGCGTTCACACCATGCTGGTGCAGCCCCTGCAAGAAACCGGCAAGTCCGCTGTTGCCGAACGGTGACCCCAAGTACGGAGTGTCGAATGTGACCACACCGCCGATGGCCGGTCCAGCTGAGGCCGAGGCGTAGAGCGCCGCGAGACCACCCATCGAATGCCCGACGAGCAAGACCTTCCCGTCACCGCCCTCTCGGTAGTACGCCGCAGACACAGCCTTGATATAGGTGGCGAGCCTTCCGGATACGGCAGCGTCGCCGGCCCATGCGGTCGCGTCCCGGTGGTAGTCGAAGTAGAACGGCTGGATCTGGTTCCCGACCTGCCTGGTCAGTACGTCGCCCGCGCAGCGCAACGCGTTGCCGTCAGCCGTCCATCCGTGCACGAAGATCACCGGCCGGCGGGCGGCCGACTGCCGCTCGGTTGCCGGAGTCGTCGCGGGTGCACTTGTTACGTTCGCGCACGTCACCTGACCCGGCATGCCGGCACGACTGGTGCCCGCCACCACTGCGGCGCCGGCCGGTGCCGCTGCGGGTCCGGCCGGACCGACTGCCGTGAGCGCCGCCGCCGCAGCGACGGCGACCACGAGCAGGCCTGGCCTCACGCTGTCGGCGCCGCGTCGAGGATCTTCCACTGCCCGGACACGAGCGCGAGCGTGAACAGCCAGCGCGGCCCGGCGCCCGACACAGGATGCGCAACCGTGCCGGACACCGTCGCGATAGTGTCGCTGGTGGCATGGAACGACGCGACATCCAGAGTGATCGGGCTGATCGTATGGAGGTCACGAGCGGCGGCGGGGTCGAGCTTCTGATCCGGTGGTATGACGAGTGCGGCCCGCAGTCCGGCGTCGCTGCCTGTGGCCAGGTCGGCGCTCAACTCCGACGCCCGCTGCGCCGTCAGCGGCGAAACCGTAATCTTCGACGGGATGGCGCTGGCGGCGACGTGTCCGGTTCCAGCAGTGCTGGGTGACCTCGTCAACAACCAGACGATCATGGCCGCTGTCACGAGAGCGGCAACCGCGGCCGCGATCACGACCAGCCGGCTCTGGTGGCTGCTCGCACCAGTCATCGAACCCTCCCGACGGCCGGTAGGCGTCGCGCAGCCATCGCTGCCCTCCGGCCGCGCCGCCCGGCGCCGACAGGTTACCGCGGAGCCAGACCGACCACAGGCACCACACCCAGCACGCCGTGCGACTCGGTCAGGTGAGCGGACGAGTTTCGGGATCTCCTCCGCCAGCCAACGTGACGGCGTGTTCCAGACGCTAGCCGCCGGTGGTGGTCGTCCGGCCTCCTCCTGCGCCCCCGCCGAATCCGCCCCCGCCGGGGAACTGGCCCGGCCGGAAGGTACCGGTGGTGGATGATGTCGTGGAGCTCGGCAGCGCTTGGCCGAGGTCGGCCAGAACGACCTGCTGGCCGGCCTTGAGTCCAGTCTTGATCTGAGTGATGTCCGAACCGGCGACGCCGAGCGTCACCGGGACGGTGCTGGTCGTGCCGCCCGCGACCACGGTGACGGTTTGCGTGCCGTTGCGACCGGCGTGAATGGCGGAGTTCGGAACCGTGATCACGTTGGTGGCCGTGCCCGTGGTGATGACCACGCCGGCCCCCGTCCCGTCGTAGAGGTGTGGGCTGCCCGCGTCCAGTTGGACGGCGACCGGGAACGTCGTCGTAGAACCGGACGTGCTGCTCAGCAAGCCGACTGACTCGACCGTGCCGTGCAATACGGCGGTGAGACCGTCGGCGGAGACCGAGACGCGCTGGCCGGCCTTCACCTGGCCGACCTCGGCCAGCGGCACCGTCACGTTGACACCCTGCACGCCGGTACCCACGATCGTGATGGTCTGACCGGACGAGGAGTTGCCCGCGGTCAGGCCGATCGCGGCGATCTTGCCGGCCACCGGGCTCTTCAGCGTGGCCGCCGTGAGGTTCTGCTCGGCGGCCGTGATCTGAGCCTTGGCGGCGTCGATGGCGGCCTGATCGGCTGCGATCTGTGCGGCGCTGGCGGGCTGGGGCGTCGTGGTGCTGCCCTGACCCGAGGACCCGCCGCTCGGAGCGGATCCGCTGCCGCCGGATCCGCTCTGGCCGGATCCGCTCGGGACCGACCCGCTCGGGACCGACCCGCTCGGCCGGCCGGACGACCCACCGCTCGGCGCGCCGCTCGGAGCGGATCCACTGGGCCGAGGCGACGGTGAGCCGCTCGGCGCTCCCGAGCCGCCCCCCGAACCGGTGCTCGCCGACTTGAGCCGGCCGATGAGCGTGTCCAGCTTGGTGATCGACTGCTGCAGGTCGTTCGTGTAGCCGTCCTGCACCGCGATCTTGGCGTCGAGGGTGGCCATGTCGGTGGCGAGCGTGTCGGCGAACGCCGCGTAATTCGCCATCGCTGCCGTGCAGTCCGCGGACGGGTTCGACGACGGCGACGCCGGCGATGCCGACGGCGACGCGGTCGAGGTGGTGGACGGGGCGCACGCTGAGTTCTGCGCGTCGCGCAGTGTGGTGTTCTGGTGGACGTCCGCGTCGACGGTCTTCTGTGCGGCGTCGACGGCGGTCTGCCCGGAGTCGAGGTGCTGCTGCGCGGCGACGACCGCGGCCTGTGCGGCTTCGATCTGCGCGATCAGCGCGCTCAGGCTGGTGCCGGACGGCTGGGCTGCGATGAGCTGCACGAAGGCCGCGGTGCTCGCCGTGGCCGCGGTGGTCGCCGAAGCCGCGG
>JAODNL010000149.1 GCA_025465405.1 Pseudonocardiales bacterium
TCGCGGCGTGCCGGGCACTGATCGACCCGGCCGCGCTGGCGGCGGCGGTCGCTGCGAAGACCGCCGGCAACACCTCCCCGGTCAATGCCCGCCGGGGGCCGAGGGCGGCCGCGGCCCGGACCCGCTCACCGGCCTCGGTGGGGTGCAGGCGCAGCAGCTGCACCAACAGCGTGACGGTCGAGGTGCAGCCCCGCTCGGCCGCCAGCCGCCGCCGCTGGAGGTCGTTGATCAACGCATGATCGACCGTCGGGAGTTTGCGCTTCACCGTCTCGAAGTCGCGCATGAGGTCGAGCAGCCCGTCATCGGTAAGACGGGTCGGGTCGAGCGCCTGCAGGTCGTTGAGGTCGCGACGCAGCCGTACGAGCACGTCGCGTGCCGCTGTCTCGGCGTCCGTATCGAACATGCGTACAATATATCAGCCCGCTCCGACAGGGTCTGACAGTTTCGCCTTTATCCACAAGGCGAAACCGCACGGCGATCAACAAGAACCGGCCGCGGGCGAGCACGACGCGACCCGGCCGACCGAACGACACCACGGACCAACGCCCTCCGTCGCCGCGCCTTTTCAGCTCGAACGAGACCGCAACCCAGCCGACCAAGGCGGGACAGCGAAAAGGCCCTCCGTCGCCGCGCTCCTTTCCGCCGCATCAGCAGCGGCCCGGCATCGGTAGCCGCCGCCGCCGGCCGGCTGGGGCGACGTCATAGTCTGGTGATCATCGGACCAGCCCGGTCGATAATCGACATGAACAGTCTGTTGATCATGGAGGAGCGGGCTCGGGGCGGCCGGAGCCCCCGCCGCCCACCACCGCAACGCGAGACGGGGCGCGCAGAACACAGCGCTGCGCTCAGGTGTCCAGGATGTCTCAGGAGCGCGCTGCACAGGATGCGTCCGGCACGGCGCGTCCGGGATGTGTCCGGAATGGCGGGGTCGGGATGTGTCCGGAACGGCGTGGTCGGGATGTCGCCGGAACGGCGTGTTCGGGATGTCTCCGGAACGGCGTGTTCGGGATGTCGCCGGAACGGCGTGTTCGGGATGTCTCCGGAATGTCCGCGATCTATCCGACCGCACTGGCGATAGTTGTCCCAAGCGGTCTGATGATCAAGGCCAGAGTGCCAATCACGCGCGTCGGCGGCGGGTGAGGGCGACGAGCAGGAACACGCTGGCCAACAGCAATACCGTGCCGATCAGAATCGTGAGCCCGATGGGGCTGGTGAGCCGGGAGCCGCCCGTCCTGGGTTGCTCGGCGGTCCCTGGACTGGGTGTAGCCGGCGGCGTCGGCGTGATCGACGGCGTGCTCGGGCGCGGGTTCGGCGACGGAGCGGGCGGGCCGCCCGCGATCGGCGGAATGGCCACGGAGCACGACGCCACGGTCGAGGTGCCGACGACTCGAGCGCCCGGGGTGGTGTGGGGCGGCACGCGGACAATCTGCTCGAACGCGCCGTTCCAGTCGGTCCAGCCGAATCCCAGCGAGACTCCCTTCGGGCGCAGGATGAGGGCGACGGACTGGTGAGCGCCGAGGCCGCTGCCGATCACGGTCAGGGCGGTGCCGGATGTCATGTCGAAGCCCGCGACCGACAGCGCGCACGGCACCGTCGGCGGATAGGGATGCGGGACGGGATCCGGAGCGGCCCGCACCGGCTGGGTGCGCCAGAGCCACAGCAGCAGAGTGGCGGCCACCAGGCCGAGAACGAGGCCAAGATGGCGCGCGAGAGCGCGAAACGGTACCGATGTGGCGTTGGCCGACATCGCGCTATCCCCCGATTCGCGCGCCCCCGATGGAAGGCCCATGTAAAGCGGCCGTGAGTAATCGCAGGGTAGCCGAGCGCCGGCTTTTGCGCGACTCGAAGGTGATCATCTGGTTGGGGCCTGTTCTCAGCGGGCCGTCGAGGGTCGGTGTTTGCCCGGTTTGAACTGGTCATCTGGTCGGGTTGTGTTCTCAGCCGGGCCGTCGGTCGCGGCGTGGCGGGCAAGCGTAGCCTGGGTAATAGCCCCCTCCGCCCGCGGAACGGGGCCTTTTCGCGCTGTGAGGAAAGGGGTCCCCGATGAGCCTGGCCGGCCTGCTCGACGCCGCGCTCACCGACGAAGCGTTGGCCGCCGCGGTGGACTCGGCGGGCGCGCCGGCGCTGACCATCAGTGGTCCGGCCGCCATGCAGCCCTTCGCGCTCGCCGCGCTGGCCGCCAGGGCCGAGCGGGTCGTTCTCGCCGTCACCAGCACAGCGCGCGAGGCCGAGGATCTTGTCGAGACGCTGCGGTGCCTGCTGCCGCCGGACTCCGTCGCCCTCTATCCGGGATGGGAGACGCTGCCGCACGAACGGCTCTCGCCGCGTGCCGACACCGTCGGGCAGCGCCTGGCCGTGCTGCGGCGCCTGGCGCACCCGTCCACCGACGACCCGACGAGCGGCCCGTTGTCAGTCGTCGTGGCGCCGGTGCGCTCGCTGCTGCAGCCGCAGGTACCCGGACTCGGCGAACTCGAACCGGTCGCGCTGCGTGCCGGCGACACCGGACACGAGCTCACCGACGTGGTCACGGACCTGGTCGCGGCCGGTTATGCGCGGTCCGACGTCGTCGAGCGACGCGGCGACTTCGCGGTGCGCGGCGGCATTCTCGACGTCTTCCCGCCCACCGAGGAACACCCGCTGCGCGTGGAGTTCTGGGGCGACGACATCGAGGAGATCCGCTACTTCAAGGTCGTCGACCAGCGCTCTCTCGAGATCGCTCCGCACGGTCTGTGGGCACCGCCCTGTCGCGAGCTCCTGCTGACCGATGACGTGCAGGAGCGGGCCCGCGTACTGATGGCCGAGCACCCGGAACTGGGCGAACTGCTCGATCCGATCAGCCGTGGCGAGGCGGTCGAGGGCATGGAGGCGCTGGCGCCGGTGCTCGTCGACTCGCTCCGCCTGGTGGTGCACGAGCTGCCCGCCGGCGCGCACATCGTGCTGTGCGATCCCGAGCGGATCCAGGCGAGGTCGGCCGACCTGGTGCGGACCTCGCAGGAGTTCCTGGATGCCTCCTGGGCCGCGGCGGCCGGCGGCGGCAAGGCACCGGTCGACCTGGCCGCGGCGTCGCTGCAAGACCTCGACGAGGCCCGGTCCGAGGCCGCCAACCTGGGACTGCCGTGGTGGGGCATCACCCAGCTGCGGACCGATGCCGACCTCGACTCGTCGGCCGTCGTCAGCGCGTTCGAGGCCGCCCCCGCGTACCGCGGCGACACCGAGGCGGCGATGGCCGACCTCCGCCGCTGGACGCGTGACGGCTGGCGCGTCGCGCTGGTGTTCGACGGCCACGGCTCCGCCCAGCGTGCGGTCGAACGCCTTGCCGCAGCGGATGTTCCCGCCCGTCTGGTCGCGCAGGCCGAGGTCGAGGCCGGCGTCGTCGACGTCACCACCGGGCGTCTCGAAGGCGGGTTGGTCGCGCCGTCGCTCAAGCTGGCGGTACTGACCGAGGCGGATCTCACCGGTCAGCGCGGGTCGCTGACCAAGGACCCCAGCCGCATGCCCTCGCGGCGGCGCAACGCAATCGACCCGATCCTGCTGAAGGCCGGCGATTTCGTCGTGCACGAGC
>JAODNL010000199.1 GCA_025465405.1 Pseudonocardiales bacterium
GACGGAACCGAGCACGATGCGCGGGATCGAGTTCAGCACCTTGATGAACGGCCCGAACACGTCGGCGAGGAAGCGCACCCGGCCGAGCGCAATCCCGCTGATGACACCGAGCGACGTACCGATCACGAACCCGAGCAGGGCCTCCTCCAGCGTCACCTTGATCTGGTCGGCCAGCGATCCGATCGCGGTGCCGTCGCGGATCCAGGTGTGCAGCCGGCTCACGATGCCGCTCGGCTTTCCGAACAGCGTCGGGTCCAGGTGGCCGGTGCTGTCCATGAGCTGCCAGCCGCCGTAGACGACCGCCATCACGGCGAGCTGCGTCGTATGCACTATCAGCCGGCGGCGGATCCGTGCAGCGCGTAGCGAGGACGTCCGCACGTCCGGGGCGGCCGGTCGGTCGGTACGGGCCTCCGTCTCGCTACCGGTCATCACCTCGCTCATCGGGAAGCTCCTGCCATCGACTCGACGGGTCCACCGGTCGTCTGCGCGTACGCGATGTCGACCTCCGACCGCAGCGCCTCCCAGATGCGGTGGTACAGATCGACGAAGCGCGACTCGAACCGGATCTCCTGCACGACACGGGGCCGCGGCAGGTCGATCGGAAAGACGGCCTTGACCGTTCCCGCCGGGCCGGCTGTCATCACGACGACCTTGTCCGACAAGGCGATCGCCTCTTCCAGATCATGGGTCACGAATACGACCGACGGCTTGGTCAGGTCCCACAGCGACAGCAGCTCGTTGGACATCAGCGACCTGGTCTGAACGTCCAGCGCGCTGAACGGCTCGTCCATCAACAGCACGCGCGGCTCGTTGATGAGGTTCTGGGCGAGCGCGACGCGCTTGCGCATGCCGCCGGAGAGTTGATGCGGGTAGCGATCCTCGAAGCCGGCCAGGCCGACGCGACGGATCCAGTCCCGCGCCTCCTTCAGGGCGGCTCGCTTCGAGACTTTGCGGAAGCGAGGGCCTGCGGACACGTTGTCGATCACCGTCTTCCACGGCAGGATGGCGTCGGTCTGGAACATGAACCCCACACCGGGCGTAATGCCGTTGACCGGCTCGCCGTGCACGCGCACGCTGCCCGCCGAGGCCCGCTCCAGGCCGGCCATCAGGGTCAGCGTCGTGGACTTGCCACAGCCGGTCGGGCCGACTACGGCACAGAACTCGCCGGGCGCGACGACGAGGTCGAGGTCGCGCAGGGCGGTGTAGGGGCCGGCGGGGGTAGCGAACGTCTTGGTGACGCCGGTCAGCTCGATCGCGCCGGAGCGGGTGTCCGGGTCCGTCGATGCCATCGGTGTTCCTTCCTGCGTATGGTGCTTCGAGGTGGCACGGAACGTTGGCACTGGCTCCATGCGCGAGGAAGGCTTGTGGGCGTTGTGCGGGTTTCGTGTGTTAACTCCAGTTCTGTGCGTTCTGCTCGGAGTACCTTGGCAGCGGCGCGGCCCTGTGTTCTGATGCGCGGGTTCCCGTCCCGGAAGGTTGAGCAGCCATGTGGCGCCAGCGCACCCTTGCGTCCCAGATCCTGCTGGGGGTTCTCGCCATCCTCGTGGTGACGATGTCGATCGGCGTCGCCCTGGTCGTGCGGAACAGCCGCAACACCTTCGACCGGCAGTACGAGCAGCGTGCGCTGGCCGTCGCCAGCGCCGTCGCGCAGATGCCGCAGATCCGCGCCGAGCTGCAGGACGGCGACCCGACCCACCTCATCCGCGGCCTCGCGGCCGACATCGCGCGCGCGACCGGCGCGTCGTACGTCGTGGTGGCCGACCGTGACGGAGTGCGCTACTCCCACCCGAACCCCGCGCTCATCGGCCTGCGGCTGGAAGAGGGCGTCGTGGTCCTGGACGGACGCGATCACGTCGGCATCGACGAGGGCAGCCTGGGCCGGTCTGCGAACGGTAAGGCGCCGGTTCAGGCAGCGGACGGGCGGGTCGTCGGCGAGGTGTCCGTCGGCATCCTCGAGTCCGAGGTCGGCGCCCGCCTGCGGCACGAGATCCTCGTCATCGCCCTGTACCTCGGTCTCGCGCTCGGCATCGGAGTCGTCGCCTCGTGGTTGCTCTCCCGGTTGATCAAGCGCGCGACCTTCGGGCTCGAACTGTCCGAGATCACCTCGCTGCTGCAGGAGCGGGAGGCGATGCTGCACGGCATCCGAGAGGGCGTCATCGGCCTCGACGCGCGTGGCCGCATCAACGTCATAAACAACGAGGCCTGCCGGCTGCTGAAGGTCAGTGCCGCGGCGGCCGGTCACCACGTGGATGACGTCGTGCCACCCGGCCGGTTGCGCGACCTGCTCACCGGAGTCGCGGTCGGCGTCGACCAGGTGGCGCTGACCGACGACTTCTTGCTCGTCGTGAACCGCATGCCGGTCGTGCTGGGTGGGCGCGACGCCGGCTCGGTCGTCACCCTGCGCGACCGCACCGAGCTCGAGGCGTTGATCCGTGAGCTCAACGCGGTCACCGGTCTCACCAACGCCCTGCGCGCCCAGGAGCACGAGTTCACCAATCGGCTGCACGTCATGTCCGGCCTGCTGGAACTGGGTGCGCACGACGAGGCAACGAGCTACCTTGCCGAGATCTCCTCAGGCTCGATCGCGGCGGGCGAGGAGCTGCGCTCGCGTATCGCGCCGCCGGTCGTCGCCGCGCTGGTCCTGGCCAAGGTCGCGATCGCCGCCGAGCAGGACATCGACTTCGTCGTCACCGACGACTCACATCTGGACGCGACCGACGATGAGGCGCAGACCGTCCTGACCGTGCTGGGCAATCTCGTGGACAACGCCGTCGAGGCCCTCGCCGGCGAGCCCGCGCCACGTCGGCTGACGGTGCAACTGTCCGACGACAACGGCCTGCACATCGCCGTCACCGACACCGGTCCCGGTATCTCCGCCGAGGCCGTCGACGAGATCTTCCGGGACGGCTACACGACCAAGGGACCCCGCGCCGAACTCCGGCGCGGCCTGGGACTGGCCCTCGTCCACCGGCTCGTGCACCGCGCCGGCGGCACGATCAGTGTCACGACCGGCCCCGGTGCCCGGTTCGCGGTCTGGCTGCCCCGGCTCGCCGGTGCGCGGCCTGAGCCGGTCGAGTCCAGATCTGCCGGGGTGACGCCGTGATCCGCACGCTCGTGGTCGACGACGACTACCGTGTCGCCCGCATCCACGCGGCCAGCGTGGGACGGGTGCCCGGTTTCGAGTGCGTCGGCGAGGCCCACACCGCGGCCCAGGCCCTGGCGGCCGTCAAGGAGCTGGGTCCGGACCTGCTGCTGCTCGACCTCTACCTGCCCGACCAGGACGGCCTCTCCGTCATGCGCAGCATGGCCTCTGACGGCGGCTCCGCGCCGGACTGCATCGTCGTCACCGCGGCGCGTGACATCGAGGCGGTGCGCAGTGCCATGCAACTCGGCGCCGTCTACTACCTCGTCAAGCCGTTCGGCTTCGGGCAGCTACGCGACCAGCTGGAGGCCTACCGGCGCTGGCGCGAGCAGGTCGGCCGCCTGGGCGAGGCCGACCAAGCCACCGTCGACAGCCTCTACAGCCTGCTGCGCACTCCGGCGTCGGCCGCGTCGGCCCGTCGGCAGCTGCCGCCGACGATGGCGAAGGTCCTCGCGGCCGTCGACTCGGCACCGGCGCCCGTCTCGGCTGTCCGGGTGGCGGAGGCGATCGGGATCAGCCGCCCGACCGCCCAACGACACCTGAACGAGCTGGTGCGGCGCGGCACGATCCGTCTGGATCTCGCCTACGGCGCGACGGGACGGCCGCAGCACCTGTACCGCGCCGACTGACGCCGTCAGCGAAATTGGTTCGCCTCTTGTCGGTGCGGCGACGTACCGTCGACCAACGTGACTGCACCCGCCGACGAAGCCAGCGCGGTCACCTCGCTGCTACGGCTGCGAACCTGGACCCGCCCCCACCGCAAGGCGATCATCGTGATGATCGTCTCGGCCAGCGGCGCGATGCTCGCGCAGTCACTCGTCCCCCTGATCGTCGGGCGGGTCGTCGACGGCCCGATCCGCCACCACGACACCGCCGGCCTGTGGCCGCTGGCCGGCGTCGCCCTGCTGTTCGGCCTGGCCGAGGCCACGCTCTTCTTCATCCGTCGCTATGCGATGGCCAACGCCGCGCTCGGACTGGAGACCGACATCCGCCGCGACCTGTTCGCGCACGTGCAGCGGCTGCCGGTGTCCTTCCACGACCAATGGCCCTCCGGGCAGCTGCTGTCCCGGCTCACCACCGACCTGTCGACGATCCGGCGTTTCATCGGCTTCGGCTTCGTATTCCTGATCGCCAACTCCGCGACCGCCGTAGTGGTGCTCGCGCTGCTGATGCACATCCATCTCGTGCTCGGGCTCTTCGTGCTGGTCGCGATGGCACCACTCGCGCTGTTCACGCGGCGCTTCGAGCTGCGCTACAGCCGCGACGCCCGCCACGCCCAGGACCTCACCGGCGATCTCGCCACGTCGATCGAGGAGTCCGCGCTCGGTATCCGAGTGATCAAGTCCTATGGCCGTCGCCCGCAGATGCTCGCGAGCTTCAGCCGCGACGCGCAGCGCCTCCGTGGTGCGGAGCTGACGAAGATCCGCACGCTGGCCGCGTTCTGGGCGCTGCTCGAAGGCCTGCCGCAGCTGATCCTGGCCGGCGTGGCGTTCGGCGGCGTGCTCGCCGTCGCCCATCACGCGATGACGCTCGGCCAGCTCGTCGCGTTCCTGACCCTCTACCTGCGCCTGATCTGGCCGATCGTGTCCCTCGGCTGGCTGCTGGCCCTGACGCAAGAGGCAGCGAGCGCGGCGCGGCGCATCTTCGAGGTGATGGACACCCGGCCGACGATCCTCGACCCGGCCGAACCCGCGGCCGCCGAGCGCGGCACCACCGTTCGCTTCGACGACGTCCGGTTCCGCTACGCCGACGCGGACACCGACGTGCTGCGCGGAATCGACTTGGACATCAGGGCCGGCGAGACGATGGCACTTGTCGGCGGCACCGGCTCCGGCAAGACGACCCTGACCGCGCTCGTGCCGCGGCTCTACGACGTGACCGGCGGGCGCATCCTGATCGGCGGGGTCGACGTGCGCGAGCTTCGGCTCGACCAGCTGCGGCACGTGGTGTCGACCGCATTCGAGGACGCCACGCTGTTCTCGGCCAGCGTGCGCGAGAACCTGACCCTGGGGCGGGCCGGCATCTCGGAGGACGACGTCAGCGAAGCGCTCGAGGTCGCGCAGGCGGGATTCGTGCACGAGCTGCCGTTCGGGATCGAGACCCGCATCGGCGAGCAGGGGCTGTCGCTGTCCGGCGGCCAGCGACAGCGGCTCGCGCTGGCCCGTGCCGTTCTCGGGCGCCCTCGGGTGCTCGTCCTGGACGACCCGCTGTCCGCGCTGGACGTGAACACCGAGGCCCAGGTCGAGGCCGCGCTGCGGCGCGTGCTCTCCGGCACGACCGCGCTCGTCGTCGCGCACCGCCCGTCCACGGTGCTGCTCGCCGACCGCGTCGCCTTGCTCCTCGACGGACGGATCGCCGCGGTCGGCACCCACAGTGAGCTGCTCGCGACCGTGCCGGAATACCGCAACCTGCTGGCCCAGACCAGCGAACTCGAGCCGACACCATGACCGATCCGGAAAACGTCGAGCGGCCGAGCGATCCGGCCAGCTGGCAGGGGAAGCTTCCGCCGGACGCCGCCGAGGCGGCCCGGGTGCACGAGGAGCCGACCGTCACCGGCCGGGCCCGGCTGCACTCCGACGCGCGGCGCCTGCTGGCCGAGCTGATCAGGCCGCACCGGCGGGCGATCGGGTGGGTGCTGGCCTGCGTGCTCGTGCAAGTGTCCGCGACGATGGCGGCGCCGTGGTTGATCGGCGTGGCGATCGACGACTCGCTGCCGCGTGCGCTGCACGGTGACTACACGTCGCTGACGGTTGTGACCCTCTCGCTCGTCGCCGCCGCGC
>JAODNL010000220.1 GCA_025465405.1 Pseudonocardiales bacterium
GGTGATCCTGGTCGGCGGGTCGACCCGGATCCCGGCGGTGCAGAACCTGGTGCGGCGGCTGACAGGTGGCAAGGACCCGAACATGACGGTCAACCCGGACGAGGTGGTCGCGCTCGGCGCCGCCGTCCAGGCCGGCGTGCTCAAGGGCGAGGTGTCCGACGTCCTCCTGCTCGACGTGACCCCGTTGTCGCTCGGCGTCGAGACGCGCGGCGGCATCATGACCAAGATCATCGAGCGGAACACGACGATTCCCGCGCGGCGCAGCGAGGTGTTCTCGACCGCGGAGGACAACCAACCGGCCGTGGACATCGTGGTGCTGCAGGGCGAGCGTGAGCGCGCGGCCGACAACCGCGTCCTGGGCCGCTTCCGACTCGAGAACATCCGACCCGCGCCGCGTGGCGAACCACAGATCGAGGTCACGTTCGATGTCGACGCGAACGGGATTCTCAGCGTGACGGCCCGCGATCGGGACACCGGTGCCGAGCAAGGGATCACGATCACCGAGACGGGCAACCTCGACAAGTCCGAGGTGGAACGCATGATCGCCGAGGCCGAGCGGAATCGGGAGGAGGATCAGGCGCTGCGCGAGCGGGTCGACGCGCGCAACGAGCTGGACAGCGCCGCCTACCAGCTGGAGCGGGTGCTGGCTGATGCCGGCGATGCCGCGCCGGTGCACGAGAAAGCGCGCGCCGAGATGCTCGTGTCCGATGCCCGCCAGGCGATGCAGGACGAGGCGCCGCTGAGCCGGATGCGCGACCTGACCGGCGAGATCCGCCAGGCCACCCAGGCGGTTGCGGCGCGACCGTCGAGCGCCGCCGACAGTGCGCCGGCGGATGCCGGCGGATCCGGCGGATCCGACGGGGCCGGCAGTGACGACGTCATCGACGCCGAATTCAACCGGACCTGACGCCCGATGGCTGCCGAGGGCGAGGTCCAGAACGCGGCGAACGGCCGATCCGGGGCCGTGGCTCCACCTGAGGATGAGACGTTGCCGGTCGAGACGCCCGGTGGCCAGCGGGAGGAGATCGACTGGGAGGACCGCTGGCGGCGCGCCGTCGCGGACCTGGCCAATGTGCGCAAGCGGCACTACCGCGAGCTGGACGGCGCGAGAGATCAAGAGCGCGCGGCGATAGCCGGCGAGTGGCTCCCGGTGCTCGACAACCTGGATCGCGCGCTCGAGCACGCCGATGCCGATCCGGCCGGCATCCTGGAGGGCGTCCGCGCGGTCCGCGACCAGGCCGTCGCCCTGCTCTCGCGCCTCGGCTACGAACGATTCGAGGACGTCGGAGTGCCGTTCGACCCGTCCCGCCACGAGGTCGTCAGCGTCGTGGACGATTCCGACACCGAACCGGGAACGGTGCTGACGGTGCTTCGTCCCGGCTATGGAGACGTCGGCCGGCAGCTGCGCCCCGTCGGGGTCGTGGTGTCGCGCCGTCCGGGGTGAGCCCTCGTGGCGCGCGACTACTACGAGACCCTCGGCGTGAGCCGTTCCGCGACTGCGGACGAGATCCAGCGCGCGTTCCGGTCACTCGCGCGGCGCTATCACCCCGACATCAACTCCGACCCGTCGGCCGAGGATCGGTTCAAGGAGATCAACGAGGCATACCAGGTGCTGTCGGACCCCGAGACCCGCTCACGTTACGACCGCTTCGGTCCGGATTTCCGGCAGATTCCCGACGACGTCGCGGCCGGGGCGGCGCGGGGCGCGTCGCGCCAACGCCAGCGCGGCGGTGGCAGGCCCCGCGCAACGCGCGCCGGCGGGTACAGCGGTGGCATCGACATCGACGACCTGCTGTCCGGGCTGGGCGGTGTCGGCGGCTTCGACAGCATCTTCAGCGGCTTCGGCGGATCGGGGCCGGCACCGGGAGCGGACCAGCAGGCCGAGATCGAGCTGACCGTCGAGCAGGCCTACACCGGGGGTCAGCAGCGCGTCACGCTCTCCAGCGGTTCGGGGGAGCGGTCCTACGACGTGAACATCCCGGCGGGCGTCACGGACGGCCAGCGGATCCGGCTGGCCGGCCAGGGCGGCCAGGGGTCGCAGGGCGGCGCGCCTGGCGATCTCTATCTCGTCGTCCGCATCAAGCCTCATGAGCGCTTCCGCCTCGAAGGCCGCGACATCTACGTAGAGCTTGCGGTGGCGCCGTGGGAGGCGGCACTGGGCGCTACGGTGCCCGTTCCGACGCCGGGCGGTGAGGCCAAGGTGACCGTCCCGGGCGGCTCGTCGAGCGGCCGCCGGCTGCGCGTTTCCGGCGAGGGCATGCCCAACCGCCGCGGAGCACGGGGTGACCTCTACGCGATCGTGCGCATCGTCGTGCCTCGACGGCTCAAGCGACGTGAGCGTGAACTGTTCGAGCAGCTGGCCGCGGTGTCGACCTTTGATCCCAGGAGTGGCACATGAGCCAGCGGCAGCGGGGCAGCCGTCCGGTGCGATACCCGATCGTCATCGTGCCGACGGTCGCGCGCCTCGGCTTGGAGACATTCGCCTCCCGCGGGGGCGTGCACCCCGAGCTGGTCCGCCGCCTGGTCGCGCTCGGCCTGCTCGAGGCCACGCGTGACGCGAGCGGCGCGCTGTGGTTCGCGCCGGAGCAGGTGCCGGTGCTCGCCCGCATCCGTCGACTGCACGCCGACCTCTCACTGAACTACGCAGCGATCGGCCTCGTCCTGGAATTGCTCGATCGAATCCGCCGGCTCGAGGGTTCGGCCCGCAGCGGATCCACTGTGAGGAGACAACCACCATGGACATGAACCGGCTGACGCAGAAGTCGCAAGAGGCGCTACAGGAAGCACAGGCCATCGCGACGCGCTCCGGCCATACCGAGGTCGACGGTGAGCACCTGCTGCTCGCCCTGGTCGAAGACGACGACGGCGTCGCGCCGCGCGTGCTCGACCTCGCCGGAGTGGATATCGACGCGCTGCGCGAGCAGCTCCGCGCGGAACTCGGCCGCCGCCCCCGGGTGACCGGTCCGGCACCGACACCGGGCCAGGTGTTCCTCACGCAGCGGCTCGCCCGGCTGCTCGACACGGCCGACCGTGAGGCACGGCGGCTCAAGGACGAGTACGTGTCCGTGGAGCATCTGCTGCTCGCCCTGGTCGAAGACGCCGGCACGGCCGCTTCGGACGCGCTGCGCACTCGTGGCCTGAACCGCGAAGGCGTCCTGTCCGCGCTCACCCGGGTACGCGGTAACCAGCGCGTCACGTCCGCGACACCGGAGGGGGCCTACGAGGCGCTCGGCAAGTACGGACGTGACCTGGTCGCGGACGCTCGATCGGGTCGGCTGGACCCGGTGATCGGCCGCGACGCCGAGATCCGCCGGGTCGTGCAGATCCTGTCCCGCAAGTCGAAGAACAACCCGGTGCTCGTGGGTGACCCCGGTGTCGGCAAGACCGCCATCGTCGAAGGGCTCGCGCAGCGGATCGTCCGCGGCGACGTGCCGGAAGGGCTGCGCGACCGGACCATCTTCTCCCTGGACATGGGTTCGCTCATCGCCGGCGCGAAATACCGCGGCGAGTTCGAAGAGCGGCTGCAGGCCGTCCTGGCCGAGGTTACGGCCGCCGAGGGGCGCATCCTGCTGTTCGTCGACGAGCTGCACACCGTCGTCGGCGCGGGATCGGCCGAGGGCAGCATGGACGCCGGGAACATGCTCAAGCCGATGCTTGCCCGCGGCGAACTGCACATGATCGGCGCCACCACGCTCGACGAGTACCGCAAGCACGTCGAGTCCGATGCCGCGCTCGAGCGCCGCTTCCAGCCGGTGGTCGTCGACGAGCCCTCCGTCGAGGACACGATCTCCATCCTGCGCGGGCTGCGCGAGCGTCTCGAGATCTTCCACGGAGTGAAGATCCAGGACAACGCGCTGGTCGCGGCGGCGACGCTCGCGCACCGTTACATCTCCGATCGGTTCCTGCCGGACAAGGCGATCGACCTGGTCGACGAGGCATCCGCGCGGTTGCGCACCGAGATCGACTCGATGCCGGCCGAACTGGACACGCTGACCCGCCGGGTCGTGCGGCTGGAGATCGAAGAGGCCGCGCTGTCCAAGGAAGAGGACGCCGCCAGCAAGTCGCGGCTGGAGGAGCTGCGCCGCGAGCTCACGGATCTGCGTAGCGAGGCCGACGCGAAGCGCGCCCAGTGGGAGGCGGAGCGGCAGGCCATCCGGCGAATCCAAGAACTGCGGGGTGAGTTGGAACGGGTCCGCCACGAAGCGGAGGAAGCCGAGCGCAACTACGACCTCAATCGCGCGGCAGCTCTGCGCTACGGGGAGATCGCCGAGCTGGAGCGGCGGTTGTCGGCCGAGGAGGAGCAGCTGGCCTCGAAGCAGGGCGGCCGTCGGCTGCTGCGCGAGGTCGTCACCGAGGACGAGATCGCTGAGGTCGTTGCCGCGTGGACCGGTATCCCGGTGGCCCGTCTGAAGGAGGGCGAGCGGCAGAAGGTGCTCCGCCTGGACGCGATTCTGCACGAGCGGATCGTCGGTCAGGAGGAAGCCGTGCAGCTTGTCGCCGACGCGATGATCCGCGCGCGCTCCGGCATCCACGACCCGCGGCGGCCCATCGGCTCGTTCATCTTCCTGGGCCCGACCGGTGTCGGAAAGACCGAGCTGGCGCGGTCGCTGGCGCAGGCACTGTTCGACTCGGAACAGAACATGGTGCGTATCGACATGAGCGAGTACCAGGAGCGGCACACGGTCAGCCGGCTGGTCGGCGCCCCTCCGGGCTACGTGGGTTACGAGGAGGGCGGCCAGCTGACCGAGGCGGTGCGCCGTCGCCCCTACTCGGTGGTGCTGCTCGACGAGATCGAGAAGGCGCATCCGGACGTGTTCAACACGCTGCTGCAGGTACTCGACGACGGCCGGCTCACCGACGGTCAGGGCCGTACGGTCAACTTCCGCAACACCGTGATCATCATGACGTCCAACATCGGTTCGCAGTACCTGCTCGACGGAGTCACGCCGCACGGTGAGATCAAGGGCGAGTCCCGGGATCTCGTGATGGGCGAGCTGCGTTCACGCTTCCGCCCCGAGTTCCTCAACCGGGTCGACGACATCGTGCTGTTCAAGCCGCTCGTCGCCGCTGAGATCGAACGGATCGTCGACCTGATGCTCGACGAGCTGCGCGGCCGGCTCGCCGAGCGGAGGATCGCACTCGAGGTCACGGAGCCGGCGCGCCGGCTCATCGCGCGCGAGGGGTACGACCCGGTCTACGGTGCCCGGCCGTTGCGACGCTTCATCGCCCGTGAAGTGGAGACGCGGATCGGACGGGCGTTGCTCGGTGAGGACGTTCCTGACGGCTCGGTCATCGCCGTCGATGTTGCCGACGACGAACTGCGCGTGCGGCATTCGACTCCGGACCGGCAAGCGGCCTGACGATGACCGGGGACACCGCGCTCCGGACGACCGTCGTCAAGTGCGAGCACTGCGGGAAGAACAACCGGGTGCCGGCGGCAGCCGAGGGTGCGCCGAACTGCGGCAACTGTCATCGGCCGCTGCCGTGGATCGTGGAGGCCGGGGACGACTCGTTCGCCGAGATCGCGGAACGGGCCCAACTGCCAGTACTGGTCGACATGTGGGCCACCTGGTGTGCACCGTGCCGGATGGTGAGCCCGGCACTGGAGCGGGTCGCGCGCGACATGGCCGGCCGCGTCAAGCTCGTCAAGGTCGACGTCGACCAGGCGCCGAACCTGTCGCGGCGCTTCGCCGTCCAGGCGGTGCCGACGCTGATGGTGCTGCGTAACGGGGAGGTGATCGCCCGGCAGGCCGGAGCCGCACCGGCCGACGTGATCCGGCGCTGGGTGGACGACGCGCTCAGGTGACGCCCGCGTCTTGTGACAGGCCGCGTCTTGTGACAGGCCGCGTCTTGTTTACAGGCCGCCGTTGAGCAGCCGCCACGCCCGCGTCGCCACGTGCAGGTTCAGCCGCGAGTCGACATCGGTCAGCTCGATGCCGGTGAGGTCGCGGATTCGGCGCAGCCGGTACCGCAGCGTGCTGCGGTGGATCACGAGCGCCTCGGCGGTGTGGTCGTAGTTCCCGCCGCAATCCAGATAGTGCGACAGCGTCTTGACGAGCTCGGTGTGGCGCTTCGCGTCGTAGTCGAGCAGCCTGCCGAGCCACTCCCGCACGAAGGCCTCTACCTCGTGGCTGGCCTCTCCGGTTCCGAGAATGCGGTAGATGCCCAGCTCGTCGAAGGCCGCGGCGCCGTAAGGGACGCGGGACTGTTCCCGGATGGTGAAGGCGCGCAGCGCCTGCTGGTAGGACCTCGGCAGCTCGTGCGGAGCGTCGGCGCAGCCGCCCATACCCAACGTGCCGGACCGGCTGCGGGCGGCACGGGATATCGCGTCGTACAGGGCACGGTGATTGGGCCGCTCGGAAAGGATCAGCACGGTGAGCCCGGACCGGCGCGCCGTGAGTGACGCGGCACCGAGATCGCGCACGGCGCGTTCGACGGCGCCGATCATCGTCTCTTCGGGTACCTCGTTCCAGCGCAGCACTGCGACCCAGTTCCGCCCCCTCAGGTCATGGCCCACTGAGGCGGCCCGAGTGACCGCGCTGTCGTCATCCATGCCGGTGATCAATTCGTCGACCAGGTCTCGGCGCAGGCGGTGCTCGATCTCGGCAACACTGCGCTGATGGCTCAACTCGACGGCCAGCATGACCGCCGCGTGTTCGAGAGCGAAGATCTCATGTGCCCCGGCCACGCGACGTGGATCCAGCAGCGCGATCGCACCGAGCGGTTCGCTGCCCTGGCGAACGACAACGACGAGACGGTCATTGAAACGCGTCGCGCGCCCCTCGGCGTGTGATGCGTGCTGCTGCAGTTCGGCGTGGTCTTCGGGAGTCGCCGCTTCGTACTCGGGTTCGTTGTCGGACGCCCATGCCTTCACGGTGCCGAACGGGTCCTCGATCGCCGCCGCCATCCCGGTGAGTTCGTGCAGAGCCGTCGCCAGGCCCGCCACACCCAACCCGTTCGCAGAGACCTGAGCGAGGACTTCGTGCGCGTGGCGTTGTCGTTTCAAGTCGGTGATGTTCAGTGAGAGGTCCTCGTTGACCCGAGCGCGTTCCTCGTTGAGCCGGCGCAACCGCTCGGTGGCCTCGGTGGCCTCTCGGTAGAGCGCCGCGTTGCCGATCGACGCGGCCGTCTCCTGAACGAGAACCTTCACGAGAAAGGTCTCGTAGATGGCGGGCTCGACCGGCGAGCCTACGAGCAGGAATCCCCTTGTTCCGCCTCGATCTTGCAGTCGGAACGCGCGCGTCCACCGGCTACCCGGAACGGACAGATCTATCTCAGCGGTGTCGGCTCCCAGCAGCGTGGTCTGCACCGTGGCATCCAGGCCACCGCCTTGAACCGGTCGCAGCATCCGACCGTCGACAAGGTACCCACCGATCACGAGGAACGGCCCGAGCGATGGGATCGCGGTCGCTGCCAGCTTGAGAATTGCGTCGTCCTCGTGCGCCGCGAACATCAACATCGAGAGTGCGAACAGGCTGTAGAGCTTCGAGAGTTGGGCGCGCGCATCCGGATCACCATCGAAAGCTCGGTCTTGTTGCATGGCAGCCAGACCTTGCGTGTTTCGCCAGACGTGCGAAGGTCGTTCGGCGACGGCTGTTTCGTGCCGAGCGCGGACGTCGTCATCATACGGCCGTAACCGAGCGGCAACCGGAAGTCCGGCGTTTGCCTATGCACTGCGCGCGGGCACCCTCTTGCGGCGATGTCCGAAGACGCGAACGCTCCATCCACCCCCGTGGTGAGAATCTGTCTGGCAAGCGACCCGGACCTTCCGGCGCGTCTTGCGCGCCGCTTGGCCGATGAGCTGCCGGAGCTGCTGTCGCGTCGCCTCGCGTCGAGCGTCGAGTGGCGCACTCGCTTCGTCGTGGCGCCGCTGCAGGGCGACGAGCAGATCCACGTGACCCGCCTCGCCGAGCACGTCGGTGAGCTCATGCCCGACGACGAGTGGGATGTCGCGGTCTTCCTCACCGACCTCCCGCGCCGGGCCGGTGTCCGGCCGGTCGCCGCCGAGATCGACCCGGACCACCGACTGGCGCTGCTCTCGATCCCGGCATTGGGATTCTTCTGGCTCTATCCGAGGGTCCGCGAGGCCGTCGTTCGACTGATCGGCGAGTTGATCGTGTCGGACTACCGGCCTGATCCGGCCGCGAAGCGATCCCGGCTGCGCTCCGTGTCGGCCCGCCCGTTGCAACGAGCGCCCGAGCCGCTCGCCGGGTCGGTTCGCCTGCTGGGGACGCCCTGGCTGGGCCCGGTGCTGATGGTGGCGGGAATGGTGCGCGCCAACCAACCGTGGCGGTTGTTCCTCGGACTGTCCCGCTCGCTCGTCGGCGTGTTCGCGACGGCCGCGTTCGGCTTGATCGACAACACCACGTGGCGCCTGGGGGTGGCGCTCGGGCCGGCCCGCCAGGTAGTCGTCATGGTCCTGTCGATCGCCGTGCTCGCCGCCTGGCTGATCATCGACCATGAGCTCTGGGAGCGGCCGGCGGACCGCCGGCGGCGCGGGCAGGCCGCGTTGTACAACCTCACCACCGCGATCACCGTCACGCTGGGTGTGCTGTGCCTGTACGTGCTGCTGTTCATCGGCGTCCTGATCGCGGAACGGCTCGTGCTCGACGCGAGCGTCCTTGCGCAGACGATCTCGCGGTGGCCGCGGTGGTCGGACCATGTCTCCATCGTGTGGTTCATCACCTCGGGCTCGATCGTCGGCGGCGCACTGGGCTCGAGCCTGGAGGACGACTCGGTCGTCCGCCAGGCCGCGTACGGCACCCGTCAGCGACAGCGGCACAGCGACAGGAAACCGCGGCAGCAATGACGTGGCCCGGCGCCGCAGCCTCGTGGCGCCGTTGATCGGAATACGGTGATCGGCTGCGGTGCTGTGGCAAGGCGAGCCGTTGGCCGCGCTATCACCTGACGGGAGTGCGATGTGACTGAATTGACGGCGTTGCCATTGACGACCTTGGACGGCAAGGAGACGACTTTCGGCGAACTGACCGACGGCAAGGCGGTCCTGGTCGTGAATGTCGCGAGCCGGTGCGGACTCACGCCGCAGTACGGCAAGCTCGAGGCGCTGCACGAGGAGTTGTCCGACCGCGGCTTCACGGTCCTCGGCTTTCCGTCCAACCAGTTCGGCGGCCAGGAGCCGGGCACGGCCGAGGAGATCAGCGAGTTCTGCTCCACCACGTATGGCGTCACGGTCCCGCTCGCGCAGAAGATCGAGGTGAACGGTCCGGACCGCGATCCCATCTACGCCGCGCTGACCGACACGCCCGACGCCTCGGGCGAGGCCGGCGACATCACCTGGAACTTCGCGAAGTTCGTCGTCGCGCCGGACGGTCACGTGGTGGGCCGCTTCCGCCCTCGTACCGAGCCGGACGCTCCCGAGATCCGCGCCGCGATCGACTCGGTCCTGCCCAGCTGAGGCCTCACTCCTCGAGCCTGCTCAGCAGGGGACCGCAGCACGCGAGCCCAAATGCGGCGGCCGCCACGGCGACGAGTGCGATGCGCAGGGTGAACGCCCCGGCCGCCAGACCCACGAGGGCCGGCCCGATCACGAAGCCGAGATAGGCGATCGTCACCACCGTTCCGGTGGCGGCGCCGTGGTCGGCGGGATCGGCGTGGTGGCGCGCGAGTGAGATCAGCGTCGGTGCGCAGACAGCCGTCCCGAGCCCGGCAACGGCAACGCCCGCGAGGCAGGCAACCGCATGGTGGCTACTCGCCGCGAGAGCGCTCCCGCCGGATGCGACGAGGGCGCCGATCGTCACTATGGTGGCCGGGCGTATCCGACGTGCGACTCCGTGGTCGGCGAACCGGCTGACCGCGGCGGCGCCGGCGAACACCGCCGGAGCGGCCGCGGCCGTTCGCTGCGAGGCGGCGGTAGCGGTGTGCAGCTGGATAGCCGCCCAGGACTGCCAGGCGTTCTCGACGAGATAGGCCACCGCGGCAAGGACGCCCAAGATCACCAATGGCCTCGTCACGATCCGTCGCCTCTGACGCACCGTGATCGAGGCGAGTGCGACGGGCGCTGAACGCAGGACCGGGACAGCCGCCAGCGGTATCGCCACGGCCACGATCACGGCACCCGTCCCGACCAACGGCCACGGCCGGCCCCCGCCATTCGGGTAGCCGGCAGCGACGCCGAGGCTGGCGGCGACGACCGCGACGGAGAAGACGCCGTGGCAGAGGTTCAGCAGCGCCCGGCCGGTGTGTTCGACCCGAAGAGCCGCCGCGTTGATCGTCGCATCGGCGGCTCCTGAGCACAGGCCGACGACGAACAGTGCGATCGACAGCTCGCCGACGCCGTGCGCGAAGGCCGGGAGCAGGCCGGCGACACCCAGGCTGCCCAGCGCCAACGGCGCCGCCCGGCTGCCGACCCGGTCGCTCACGCCGCCGGCCCAGCGCAAGGTGATCAACGCGCCGACGCCGACCCACAGCAAGGCCGTTCCCAGACCGGCGTCGCCCACCCCGGCGTGCGACTGAATGCGCGGAAGCGACGCTCCCCAGGTGCCCCAGAACGCGCCGAAGAGGGCGAAGCCGATCAGTGGCACGGTACGGACGGGCAGCGCGTCGCGCGCGTTCACCTCGCGCCGCCGTCGACCACGGGCGAAGCGTAGAGGCCGATACCTCGCGATTTGGACAAGCCGCTGCGCCATTGCCGCCGGACCGATGACAATTGCCGGGTGACCGCACCCGATCCAGCCGAATTCTCGCGACGTCTCGCTGCCGATTCGCTCGCGTCCGACGACGCGACAGGCTGGTTCGAGCGGCTTTACCACGCGGCCGAGAACGGCGAGACGGCGGTTCCGTGGGACCGCGGCGCGCCGCACCCGCTACTGGTCGAGTGGGCAGCCGGCCGGCCGGTCGGGCCCGGCCGGGCGCTAGTCGTGGGCGCCGGGCTCGGCTTCGACGCCGAATTCGTCGCCGGCCTCGGGCTGGCCACGACCGCCTTCGACATCTCGCCGACCGCGATCGGCGCCGCTCGTCGCCGCAATCCGGGATCGCCGGTGACCTACGTGGTCGCGGACCTGCTCGATCCGCCGCCGGAATGGGCCGCTGCCTTCGATGTGGTGGTGGAGAGCCTGACCGTGCAAGCCCTGCCCGACCGGATCAGGGCCTCGGCCATCGCGGCTGTGTCTGGGTTCGTGGCTCCCGGTGGCACGCTGCTTGTGATCGCCGCTGCGCGCGACGACGCCGACCGGCCGGACGGCCCGCCGTGGCCGCTGACGCGCCGCGAGATCGGCGAGTTCGGTTCCGGTGAGCTTGAGCTGGTGCGTATCGAACGGCTGCCGAGTCCACTGGAGCGCTCGGCGTCCCGGTGGCGCGCGGAGTTCCGTCGACTCGGGCATATCGGTCAGACGTGACGTTCGCCCCTAGATCGGGTAGGCCGAAAGTAGCCGGCCAACCCGGCCGAAGGGCTTACATCATGTGTTGGGACATTGCGGAGTTCTATCCATGCGATACCCGTTCACCGGGTTACGCCAGGCGATTCTGCAGTAAGCACATCCCGGCGGTACTCGCCGGCGGCCGCGACCGGGATGCGATCGTCGAAGATGCGGCGATCATCGTCAGCGAGCTGGTCACCAATTCGATCAACGCCGGCTGCTCGGCCGTCCACGTGGAATTGTCGATCCATCGCGAGCACCTGCGGCTGACGGTCCGCGACGACGCTCCCGGCGAGCCGCGCCGGCGTGAGGCGGGTCCCGAGGACGTGCACGGCCGCGGCCTCACGATCACGGCGTCGCTGGCGCGCGCGTGGGGCGTCGAGCCGGCCGATACCGGCAAGCAGGTGTGGGCCGAGTTGGAGTATCCGCCGCAAATGGCCGGCGCGCTCGACTGCACGGCGGGAGCGGCGTCCTCGCGCTGGATAGCCGGGTGAGTAGGGTGGGTCCAGCCGGTTGAATCACCAGCCAGCCTGTGTTAGCTGATCGAGGTGGACGCGCTGCGGCGCCTGTCCACGTCCAGGAAGCCCGTGGGCGTTGGGATGACAATGGCCGGCTTTTCCGTAGACGTATCCGTGCACGCGCGGCGATGCGACATGGTCGTCACCGGTGAGCTGGACCTCTACTCGGCCGACGAGCTCGCTGCGCTGGGCCTGCTGCACTTGGCGGAGTCCGAGGTGGACGCGGTGACCCTTGACCTGGCCGGCGTCACGTTCATCGATTCCACCGGGCTCGGCGCGCTGGTGCGCATCCGCAACGTCGCGCTGGAGTTCGAGAAGGAACTCGCGCTGCGAAACCCGTCCGACCGAGTGCAGAAGCTTCTCAAGATCACCGGTATGAGCGGCGTCTTCGACCTGCAGTGAGCGCGACGGGCGTCTCGTCACCGAGTGCGCACGAGCTGTAAACCTGCTGGAAACCCGGGGCTGACGCCGAGGCAACAGTCGGCGCGCACCATGTCCGCATGGATTGGGACGAGGTGCACCAACCAGGGCGCACCTGGCGGGTGCGGGTCCGGCTCGCGGACCGTCCCGGCCAACTGGCCACACTCGCCGTCCGGCTGTCCGACCAGCAGTGCAACCTGCTCGGCGTGACCGTGCTGCCGACCGCGGGCGAGCCCTCCGGAGCGGCGGGCGACGTCGTCGACGAGCTCGTACTGCGCGCGCCCGACGTGCTGGGTCCGGCCGAGTTGCGACGGCTCGTCGAGATGCCAGGCGCCACCTGCGTCGGCGTCGCCCCCGCATCCGTCGCGGACCTCGTGGACGCGCAGACGGCGGCGTTGCGAGCCGCGAGCAGCGCCGTGTCCGGCGCGGCCACGACCCTCGAGGCGCTGCGTCACATCCTGACGGCCGACACCGTCGCGGTGGTCGGCGGCGAGGCGCCCGCCGCAAGCGCGCCGGGATCGACTCATCTCGACCTGGCCGGGCACCGGGCCACGATCTGCGCGGCCGGCGGCGAGCGGGTGCTGGTCGAGCGCGGCTGGGCGCCGTTCACCGAAGGCGAGCTGGCACGGGTCACCGCGCTGCTCGACCTGGTCGAGCTGGCCCGGGCGCCGGCGGTCCCGCCGTCCGCGCCACCGGCAGCGGTGCGCTCCCGCCGTCAGCTGAGTTCGCTCGACGTCCAGTTCCTCAACGCGGAGACGTCGACAACCTCCACGCACATCGGCGGCCTGACGATCCTGGATCCGTCCGACGTCCCTGGTGAACAGGTCACGGTCTCCGAACTCAGGAAGCTCGTGAAGAGCAGGCTGCCCCTGGTGGCTCCGCTGCGCTGGCGGCTGCACCAGGTGCCGCTCGGGCTGGACCTTCCGTACTGGGTCGACGCGGGGACCGTCGATCTGGAGCACCACATTCGCGAAGTTCACCTGCCCTCGCCGGGAACGGACGAGCAGCTCGGCGAGCAGATTGCCGCCCTGGCCGAGACGCCGCTGGATCGCGACCATCCGCTCTGGGAGTGCTACCTGGTGCACGGCCTGTCCGGCGGCCGCCAGGCGCTGTACACGAAGGTGCATCACGCTGTGATCGATGGTGTCTCAGCGGCTGAGGTGCTTGCCATCGTGTTCGACCTCGAACCTCGGCCGCGACGTGTCCGGTCACCGAGTGATCCGCCGCCGGAGTCGCCGCCCAGCGCGGTGGAGATGCTGCAGCGTGGCGTCCGGCGCAATGCGTTCGCGGCGATGCGGGTACTGCGCACCGCGCCCCGATTGCCACGCGTGCTGAGCGCGATGCGGCCCGCCGCGCCGCCGCGCACACCGTTCAACGGGCCGATCACAGCACGTCGTTCCTATGCGTTCACCTCGATTCCGCTGGACGAGGTGAAGGCGGTCAAGAACGCGCTCGGCCTCACCGTGAACGACGTGGTCATGGCGCTGTGCACCTCGGCGCTGCGTCGATGGTTGATCGATCACGACGCGCTGCCCGACCATCCGCTCATCGCATCGATACCGGTATCCGTGCGGACCAAGGAGCAGATCGGGACCGCAGGCAACCAGATCTCCTTCATGCTGACGGAGGTGCCCACCGACGAGGCGGATCCGAAGCGTCGGGTAGAGCTTTTGCACACCTCGCTCATCCAGGCGAAGCGGCGATTCCTGACCCTGCCCAGAACCGTCCTGCATGACGCCAGCGCGGCGTTTCCGCAAGCGTTGCACGGCGTCGTGCCCCGGCTGCTGCTGCGGGCCGCCAGTGTCGCCGCGCCGCCGTTCAACCTGCTCGTCTCCAACGTCGCCGGACCGCAGATCCCGCTGTACGCGGTGGGCGCGAAGGTCGTCGGGAACTTCCCGGTCTCGGTCGTCAGTGACATCAGTGGCGGCATCAACATCACCGTGATGTCCTACAACGGGCATCTCGACATGGGCATCCTGGCCTGCCACGACATGGTGCCCGACGTGTGGCGCATCGCTGACTACCTGCGCGACGCGCTGACCGAGCTCGACGAGCTCGCGGTACCGGAGTCGCTCAGCGCGGTTCTGGCCGGCGAGGCCGTCTAGCCCGCGCCGGCCGGCCGGCCGTCGTGCGCGCGGCGACGGTCGTGCGCACGGCGACGGTCCTGCGCGCGGCGACGGTCGTCGCCAGTAAGGCCGCCAGCCCGACCCGTCCGCTGCCGTTGAAGGACAGGGCGGCGGTCACGACGGCCGTTCCGGCCGCCGTCCCGATCGCGCGTGCGGTGCTGACCAGACCACCGGCAAGCCCGGCGAGGCGGCTGGGCACGGCATCCATGATCAAAGCATTGGTGGTCGGCGTGAGAATGCCCAGACCTGTGCCCACGGCGGTGAGCGTGAGGGCCGCCCATACCGGTCGCACACCGACCAGCAGCAGCGCGCCCAGCCCCAGCGCGGTCAGCATGAGGCCGAGGCTGCTGCGCCAACCCGGCTGCCATCGATGCGGCAGGACGCGATCCGCGAGCGCCCCGAGTGCGAACCCGGTCGGCAGGGCCGCGACGAGCAGCCCGGCCTGCAGCGGCGCGATCCCGTGTGCCTGCAGCACGGTGGGCACCAGCACGATCGGACCGAACAGGAGCAGGTAGGACAGGAGTGCGCCGATCAGCCAGCGCGGCACGCCTGGCGTGCGGAGGACTGTCCGCAGCGTGCCGCCAGCGGACTCGAGGCGGGTGCGGGGGAGCAGGTACCGGCCGGCGATCACGGCGAGCACGCCAACGGGCACGTTGAGCGCGAACACCCAGCGCCACCCGATCGTCTGCACGACCACTCCGCCGATCGTCGGACCGAGAGCCAGGCCCACAGCTTGTGCGGACGCCTGCATTCCGAGCGCGAGGCGTAGCCGGCCGGGAGGTGCCGACGTCGCGACCAGGGCGACGCTGTTTGCCTGCAGCAGCGCCGCGCCGACACCTTGTGCGGCGCGCAGGGCCACCAGTGCCACGAGCGTCGGTGCGCCGGCGCAGCCGGCCGACGCCACCGTGAACAGCACGAAGCCCCAGAGGTAGACGCGTTTGCGTCCGAGGCGGTCGGACATCCGGCCTACGGGAACCAACAGCGCCGCGAGCGTGATGAGGTACGTCAGCGACACCCATTGCACCGCCGCCAATCCGGCGTGGAACGTGCCGCCGATCGATCGGTAGGTGAGCGCCACGACGCTCGCGTCGAGCTGCCCCATGAACGCGCCGAAGCACACCGTAGCGACCGCCGCCACCCAGGCGCGGGGATGAGCACGGAGCCAGTCCGGGCGCGGTCGTTCACCAGCTGCGAACCCTGTGCTCACCAGTCGATATTACATCGGTATACGAACAGTTCGGAGACCGATGTTCTCTGCCGTATCCTCGGTGCCATGCCACCGCGGAGCGTCAGCGTCGTCCATGCCCGGGCGCTGTCCGACGTCGTCACCAGGCTGCGTCGCGCCCTGCGCCGCTCGATTCGTACCGACTACCCGTGGGAATCGCGGCCGATGGCCCAGATCGAGGTGTTGCAGACGGTTCGTGACGCGCGCGTCCTGCGCATCGGCGATCTCGCCGAGCGGCTGCGCCTGGCACAGAGCACGGTCAGCGCCTTGGTCAGCCGGCTGGTCACGGACGAGCTGCTCGCTCGCGAGGTCGACGACGCCGACCGTCGAGCGTCGGTGGTCGAGCTGACCGATGCCGGCCGCCGTTACATGCGCGAGTGGGACGAGGCACACCGGCGCCGGCTCGGAGCGGCGCTCGCCGCGCTGCCGGTCGCCGACCGGACGGCGGTGATCGGCGCGTTGCCGGCGCTGGGCCGGCTGGTCGACGCGCTGAACGATCGGTGACGGCGGGTCGTCACGATGCGGCCTGTGGTGATCGACACGAGCCGGCTGGGTACGCAATCGGTATGGCTACGACCAAGCAGCGAGAGGCTGCCAAACGCAACGTGAAGTCCGCGCAGCAGGCCGCGCGCGGGCAGCGGACGATCGCCCACATGCCGAAGGCGACGAGGACCGCGCTGGGCAAGCAGGGTGCGGCTGTCGCGCAGCGCAAGCGCGCTGGTGCGTCTTCGCCGAAGACGCGCGCCGAGCTGTACGAGATCGCCAAGAAGCGCGATCTGCCCGGCCGGTCGAAGATGGGACGCGACGAGCTGGCACGCGCTCTGCACGTGTCCTGAGGCTCGTCTCTGCTCGGTCCTACTGCCTCGGTCGTGTGTTACTGCCGGTTCGGTGGTGCTACCGCCGGCTTGGTGGTGCTACTGCCGGCTCAGCGGTGCTACCGCGGGCTGGTGGTCAGCGGACGCCACTGCTCCTGGAAGTCCGGATGGTCACCGTACAAGGTGGACAGCAGCCGCAGCGTCATGCACGGCGCGGGCGGCCCGCACTGCTGGCACGCCGCGTCGCCGTCGGACGTCGTGATCCCGTTGGCGTGCAACTCCACCAGGCGCCGCCGCACGCCGGACCACACGAGCATCCGGTTCGGGTTCGCGAGACCGATCCACTCCTTGACCTCGGGACGGTTGTCGTGCACGCCGCGCCCCATGACGGCGCGCGCCACCGCCTCATCCTCAGCGATGCGGGTAAGCACGAATTCGACCAGCGGATGACTCACGTCGCACACCATGCCAGTCCGCGTGGAGTCGAGCGAATCGGGATGGCACGGTTTACCGACCTCCCTTAGAAAGCACGGTCGCTTTCTGTGTTTCGGCTTGGTCTTGGATTAGTCCGCCGGGGCTCCGTACCACTGGTGCTGAGACAGCGCGGCGACGGAAGCTGTTTCGCTCTGTGTTGGCTTCAGCGTTTTCGTTAGCAGTTTGCCAATGGTTTACCGGGCGCGGCGACGGAGGGCGTTCGGTCTCTGGTTCGGCCTGCCCGGATTGCAGTTTCGCTCGTGCTGAAGAGCGCAGCGAAGGAGAGCGTCGGTCTCTGGTTCGGCCTAGGCTGCCGGGTTGCGGTTTCGCTCGTCTTGAAGAGCGCGGCGACGGAGGGTGGTTCGTGTCGGCTCGGCCGGGGCTGCCGGGTTGCGGTAACGCTCGTCTTGAAGAGCGCAGCGACGGAGGACGGTTGGTCTCTGGCTCGGCTTTGTCGGCCGGGCGGCGGTATCGCTCGTGCTGAAGAGCGCAGCGACGGAGAGCCTTTTCGCTGTCCCGCCTTGGTCGGCTGGGTTGCGGTTTCGCTCGTCTTGAAGGGCGCGGCGACGGGGGGCGTTGGTCGCGGGCTCGGCTCGGTCGGCCGGGTCGCGTCGTGCTCGCTCGCGGCCGGTTCTTGTTGATCGCCGTGCAGTTTCGCCTTGTGGATAAAGGCGAAACTGTCAGACCCTGTCGGAGCGGGCTGATATATTGTACGCATGTTCGAGACGGACGCCGAGACAGCGGCACGCGACCTGCTCGTGCGGCTGCGTCGCGACCTCAACGACCTGCAGGCGCTCGACCCGACCCGTCTTACCGATGAC
>JAODNL010000227.1 GCA_025465405.1 Pseudonocardiales bacterium
GCGGTTCCAGCTGGAGCAGGAGCTCGGCGGCCTCGACCTCATGGACTCGTGGCGGACGGTTCAGGCACCGGGCGCGGCGGCACCGTCCTACGTGCGTGCATTCCCAGCCCGGATCGTGCACGTGCTCGCGGGCAATGCGCCGGGTGTCGCGGCGATCAGCATCGTGCGCAGCGCGCTCGTCAAGGGCGCCAGCCTGCTCAAGCTCGCCTCGAACGACCTCTTCACGGCACCGGCGCTGTTGCGTGGGATCTCCGCGGTGGCGCTCGGCCACCCGCTCGAACAGAGCCTCTCCGCCGTGTACTGGCGCGGTGGCGACGCGGCTGTGGAGAGCGTCCTGATGCGTCCGCAGTTCTTCGAAAAGGTTGTCGTGTGGGGTGGCGACCAAGCGGTGAAGGGTGTCACGCGCTACGTCGGCCCCGGACTCGAGCTCATCTCCTTCGATCCCAAGACATCCATCTCCGTCGTCGGCCAGGAAGCCTTCGACCAGGCTGTCGACCTCCGCGAGATCGCGGCCGCGGCGGCGACCGATGCCACCCTGCACAACCAGGACGCGTGCACAGCGAGCCGGTTCCAGTTCGTCCAGGGCAGCATCGAGGACGTCGACCGGTTCTGCGCACTGCTCGTCGACGAGCTCGGCGTCGAGCGGCACAAGGCTGCCGCACGGTCGCAGCCGGTGCCTGCCGACCTGCGGGACGAGATCGACGGGCTACGCCAGCTCGCGCCGTTCTACCGGGTGTGGGGATCGTCCGACGGCACCGGAATGGTCGTGCGCTCCGAGGAGCCGGTGAGCTTCTATCCGACCGGACGAGTGGTGAACGTCGTCGCGGTGAGCGAACCGAAGGACGTCCTCGAGCACATCAACGCGTCGACCCAGACTGTCGGTGTCTACCCGGAGCGGTTGCGCTCCGAACTGCGCGACGTCCTGTGCAGCGTCGGCGTCCAGCGCGTCACCGGGCTCGGGCATGCGGGTGACACTCGCGTCGGGCTACCCCATGACGGCTTCTACCCGCTGGCCAGAATGGTCCGCTGGGGAAAGGACGAATCGTGACCGCGGTCGACGAGCTGCTCGCCCTGTCCAGGCGCACCGACCCGATCTCGGCGGCCGACGACATCGATCTGCCGGAACTGCAGCTGGCCGCGGCGCGCGAGCGTTTCGCCGAGCTGCGGCCACGCATCCGGCTGCTCGACCAGCGCGCGAGCGACATGGGTGTCGACGGGATCGAGAAGCTCGACGACCTGGTGCCCGTCCTGTTCGCGCACACCGCATACAAGAGCTACCCAGCGTCATTCGTCGACAAGGGGCAGTGGGAGCGACTGACGCTCTGGTTCTCGACGGTCTCGTCCACCTCCATGGACGGTGTCGACCTCGACGGCGTGGTTGACGTCGACGACTGGATCGCTCGCCTCGAAGCCGCCGGTCATGGCGTGTTCTCCTCGAGCGGGACGAGTGGCAAGGCCTCGTTCATCGATCAGACCCAGGGTGACATCGACCGAATCGCTGATCTCCTCACCCGCCTCTGGGGTTGGCCCAGCCCGCCGCCGCGGGACAACAGTCGGCCGCTGTTCTCCCTGACACCGTCGGCCGGTCCCGCGCGCCTGGTCTACGCCTATCAGGCACAGGCGAAGTACACGGGGCGTCCTGGCGCGATCTACACCCTCACCGACGAGCCGATCCGGATGGGCGAGCTGAACCGGATCATGCGCCTGCAGCAGGCGCTCGCGTCCGGCAAGGCGACGCCCGCCGAAGTCGCGCAGTTCGAGGCCGGCATCGCCGGCCGGGCTGAGGACATGCGGGAGAGCTATCGGCGCATCGCGCTGGCACTCGACGCGCACCGTCACGAACCGATCGTGTTCCACGGCAGCTGGCCGCAGGTGTGGGCGCTGCTGGAGGTCTGTCGCGACGTCGGCATCGCCGAGGGTGGCTTCCATCCCGAGTCGATCTATCTGGGCAGCGGCGGGACCAAGGGCATGAACCTTCCCGACGACTACCAGGAGCAGGTGGCCCGCTTCTTCGGTGGCGCCCGGCGCTACCGCGGCTACGGCATGAGCGAGACCTCGACGCACAGCCCGGTCTGCGAGCACGGCCGCTACCACGTCCCGCCGTGGCTGACGCTGTTCGTCCTGGACGAGACGGGTGAGGCAGTCCGGTACGCGCCGACGGGCCCGGTGACCGGACGCGCCGCCTACTGGGACCCGGTGTGGGACGGGCACTGGGGGGCCACGATCAGCGGTGACTGGATCACGGCCGACTACGGCCGCTGCCCGTGCGGCCGGCCCGGTCCGAGCGTCGAGGACTCCGTGCGACGCGCCAAGGACGTCATCGGGATCGAGGACGACAAGATCAGCTGTGCCGGCGCCATCGAGGCATACGTGCGCGGCGCCATCACGACGGCCGTGGACCGCCCGTGACCGAGGCCTCGCCGGGCGCGCGGGTCGCGCTGGTCACCGGGGCCAGCAGTGGCATCGGCGCGGCGACGGTGCGCCGGTTCGCCGCGCGCGGGCACATCGTCGTCGCAGTGGCGCGGCGCGCGGAGCGGCTCGAGAAGCTGGCCGCAGAAATTGCGCCGTCCGGCGGTGCCGTTCTGCCCGTGGCGGCGGACATCACCGACGGCCGCCAGGGCCGCGACTGCGTCGCGCGGGCCGTCGACGAGTTCGGCCGCCTCGACATCGTCGTGAACAACGCCGGCATCATGCTTCTGGGGCCGTTCGAGAGCAGCCCGCCCGAGAACTGGGAGCGGATGCTGTCGCTGAACCTGCTGTCGATGCTGCACATAACCCAGGAGGCGATCCCGCACCTGCGGGCAGCGGCGAGCGGTCCGCGGGCCGTCGCCGACGTCGTCAACGTCGGGTCCGTGGCCGGACGGGTCGCGCGCGCCAACTTCGCGGTCTACAACGCGACGAAGTTCGGCGTTACGGCCTTCAGCGAGGCGCTACGCCAGGAGGTCGCACCTGACGGCATCCGGGTGGGGTGTGTCCAGCCGGGAGCCGTCGACACCGAGCTGCTCGACCATGTGGATCCCACGGTGCGCGAACGGCTGCTCAGCGGTTCGCTCGGCGTCGCCCGACCGGCGCGCGCCGAGGACATCGCGCAGACCATCGACTTCCTCGTCGGCCTGGATCCGGGCGCCGCCGTCAATGAGCTGGTGGTGCGCTCGGCCCGGCAGCCCTACTGACTCGCGCGCCGTGCGATTCGGCGAACGAGGCGCGCAGCTCGTTGCGCGCCACCTTCAACGTGGTGCTGCGCGGCAGCTGCTCGACCACCTGCACGTGGTGCGGGATCTTGAACCGCGCCAGCCGGCCCTCGGCATGCTCGTGCACGTCCTCGAGAGTGATCGTGACTCCTGGCCGCGGCACGATCGTGAGCAGCCCGACCTCCCCCCACTTCTCGTCCGGGACGCCGACCACAGCGAGTTCGATCACGCCCGGCAGGTCGACGTACGCGGCCTCGACCTCGGCCGGATAGATGTTCTCGCCGCCTGAGCGATACCGCTCGACGAGGCGTCCGGTGACGTGCACCGACCCGCCGTCGTCCAGGTAGCCGACGTCGCCGATGGACAACCATCCGTCGTCGGTTCGCCCGTCGCGGCCGCGTCCCCAGTACCCGACCGTGACCGCCGGTCCGCGCACCTGGATCTCGCCGGTCTCGCCGGTCGGTAGCGGTGCGCCGCCGTCGTCGACGCACCGCAGCTCGACCGATGGGACGGGACGTCCGAACTCGCCGCGAACAAGGGCGCCCTCGTCCGGGTCCTCGTTCATGCAGGCCATCGGGCCCAGTTCGGTCGAGCCGTAGCCGAGCTGCAGCACAGTGCCGCGCCCCAGCCATTTGACGTGCGTGGCAGGGGCGTTCGGGCCGAACCCGCCGAACAGCGTCACCCGCAGGGAGGGGAATGTCGCATCCGCGAACTCGTCGAGCTCGGCGATGCGCTCGAACATCTGGAGCACTCCGTTGGTGATCGTCGCACCGAGCTTGTCGTCGGTCAGCAGCTGTAGCGCCTGCGCCGGGTCGAAGCCGCGCGTCGTCGTCACCCGGCCGCCCCAGTACAGGACCGGGTTGCAATAGATGTTCAGCCCGCCGGCGTGGAACAGCGGGACGAAGTTCAGGGCGTGCGCGTCTCGGTCGCCGCATCGGCTGGTGTGCGCCATGTTCACCGCGTTGGCGGCGAGGGCACCGTTGGTGCACATCACGCCCTTCGGCGCGCCCGTCGTGCCTGATGTGTAGAGGATCTGCGCGACGTCCTCGGCGGGCGCCCGCCGTCCGGGCACGGTGGGCGCGCCGGGGTCGGACACGACGTCGTACGGGGTCGGCTCCGGGCCCTCGTCCCACTGCAGCGTGCGGCAGCGCTCTGGATCGGCAACGTCGGCCACCGCGGCCGACCGGCCCGGGTCGTGGACGAGCACGCGTGGGTCGGCGTCGTCGAGGACCGCGGTCAGCTCGCCCGCGCTGAGCCGGATGTTCAAGGGCACGAAGATCGCCCCGATTCGCACGCACGCGAACTGGATCTCGAAGTAGCGGGCGTCGCTCTCGGCGAGCAGGGCTACCCGGTCACCGTGTCCGACGGCGAATTCCGTCCTGAGCAGATGCGCCAGCCGGGCGACGCGCGCCTCCAGCTCGTCCCAGGTCAGCTGGAATCCGGTGTCGACGGTGGCTACCGCAACGTCGTGCGGGCGCCGGTGGCTGTGGCGATCGGGCCAGTCGAAGCACGTGTCCACCGGTCAGTCGCTCTGTGGTCGGGCCACACCGATCGGGCAGCTGTCCTCGCGCGTCACGAGGTCGAACGTGAACATCAGCTTCGTCCACCCGGTGAGCATCGCGGCGATCACTCCGAGTTCGAGGATCTCGGCGTCGCTGAAGTGGCGGCCGAGTCGCTCGTGCAACTCAGGCGTCAGCGCTCCGTCGAGATTCTGCATGGCGATCTGTTCGCCCAGTTCGAGAACTGCCAGCTCAGCCGGTGTGAACAGCTCGGCCGCGGGATCGAGGACGGCGTCGATCTGCGCCTGGGTGAACCCGGCGGCGAGCGCGGACGGCACGTTGAAGCTGTTGCACACGAAGCAACCGTGGGACAGCGACATCTTCAGGCGGATGAGTTCTTTCCAGCGGCGTTCGAGCAGCATCGTGCCGTCGCCGTTCTCGAACAGCTTTCGATAGAAGTTCTCGTGATACCAGCGATAGAGGTCCGGGTGCGTGGCGAAGACCTCGATCCGCTCGGCCTCGCCGACGACGTCGAGGCTCGTCGCATGCATCGCGCGCAGGTCGTCCGGCATGTCGGCCGGAGCCACGTGCGTCAGCGGGCTGGAGGGTCGCTCCATGGTCTGCTCCTCGAAGCGTCGGAGAAGTAGCGCAATGAACGGCGACTGCCTAAACCATACTTCGTTTGATAATATACCGGACGCCTCGAGGAGTCCATGTCCGATGCCGCGCGAACCGGTCGTCGATGCATCAGCCATGTTCGAACCGATGTCCCTGCGAGGTCTCACGCTGCCCAACCGATTCGTTATGCCCGCGATGCAACGCAGCTGGTGCTCGGACGGCGGCCCGACGGACTTTCTCACCGATTACTACTGCCGCCGGGTCGAAGGCGGCGTGGGCCTGATCATTACTGAGGCGTGCGCCGTCGACCATCCGTCCGCTACTCAGAGCGCCAAATACGGTTGGATATCACCCCGCACCGCGGCGGCGTGGCGGCGCTGCCTCGGGCGGGTTCGGGACGCGGGCGGCCATGTCTTCGTCCAGTTGTGGCACGAAGGCGCGGTGCGCGTCGGGGGTGAGTCGCCCACTGCGGCGCCGTCGCTGAGCCCGTCCGGGATCGTCGGTGGCGGACGGACGAACGGCCGAGCGGCGACGGAGCCGGAGCTGCGCGAGATCGCGGCGGCCTTCGCCCGCAGCGCTGCGATCGCGCGCGAGTCGGGTGCGTCCGGCGTCGAGCTGCACGCTTGCCACGGCTACCTGCTCGACCAGTTCCTGTGGGCCGAGACCAATCGGCGCCAGGACGACTACGGGGGGACGACGGTGTTGCGGCGCGCCACGTTCGTGGTCGCGTTGATCGAGGGTGTCCGGCGCGCGGTCGGGGACGACTTCCCGATCTCGCTGCGGTTGTCGCAGTGGAAGGAGGTCGACTACGGCGCGCGGATCGCGAGGGACCCGGCCGAGCTGCATGCGCTGCTGGGATTGTTCCGTTCGGCCGGCGTCGACCTGTTTCATGCATCTACCCGCCGCTTCTGGCAGCCCGAATGGCCCGAGCTGGATCCTGATCTTGGCCTGGCTGGGTGGATGAAGCGAGCTACCGATGCCGCGGTGATCGCCGTGGGCAGCGTCGGCCTGGACATCGACGTCATGTCGAACGTGTCCGGATCGACGGCTCGATCCAGCGGTGTTCACGGCTATCGCGAGATGGTCCGCCGGTTCGAGCGGGGGGACTTCGATCTGATGTCCATCGGAAGGGGCCAGATCGGCGATCCCAACTGGGTGAATACGCTTCGTTCCGGACGGCTGCCGGCCGTGCGCGCCTTCAGCAAGGCGGACCTGCTTCAGGACCGGGAGCTGCCGACGCTGGTCCAGTGACAGCTAGGGGGCGAGCACTTCCGCGGCTATCGCCCGCCACTGCGCGAGCGGGACGGGACGCTCGCCGCCGAGCACTTGGACGCAGACGTGGTCGGCGCCGCACTCGTACTGGGCCCTGATCCGCTCGCCGATCGCGGCGGCGTCGCCCCACGCGACGAGGTCATCGACGAGCCGGTCGCTGCCGCCGTCGGCGACATCCTCCGGACGGTAGCCGGCGCGGAGCCAGTTGTTCACGTAATTGGGCAGGGTGAAATAGCCCTTGAGATGCTCGCGCGCCACGGCCCGCGCGCGCCCGGCGTCGGTTTCGAGAACCACGCCTTGCTCGACCGCGACGAGGTGACCGCCGCCGAGCTGATCGCGGGTGCGGGCCGTGATCGCGGGCGTGACCAGGTACGGATGGGTGCCGATCGTCTGCTGCCGCGCGAGCTGCAGCATCTTCGGTCCGAGCGCCGCGAGGATGCGCCGCTCGCGGGGCACCGCCGTGAGCGCGTCGAGGTAGCGCGCCGTGTTCTCCAGCGGCCGCTGGTATCGACCCGGCTGGTTGTGATCGACCATCGGCCCGTGGCTCACGCCTACGCCGAGCAGGAACCGACCCGGGTGGCGGTTCTCGAGGTCCTCGAAGGCGGCATTGGCATCCTCAGCCGGAGTCGCCCAGATCGAGATGATGCCGGTGGCGACGGTAATGGCCTCGGTCGCGGCGAGCAATGCTCGGCCGATGTCGAAGCCGCGAGTACCGCCGCCGGCGGGATACCAGATCGTGCCGTAACCGAGCTGCTCGAGTTCGGCGGCCGCGGCCACCGTGGCCGGCCCGTCCACCTGTCTGATGTCGGCGCTCCAGACGCCGAGCCGGCCAAGCTGCATGGAACGGATGCTAGTCAGGCGCGCGTTGCTTATCAAACAGCACTGGATTACATTCGCTGAGACCGCGCACGTGTCGCAATGCGGAGCGCCCATGCCGGCCCGGATCGCGGTTCGAGGCAAGGAGGAGTCCAGATGTCCGCCACCCAGGTGACCGCCGATGCGTCCCTGCGCTACCCGTTGACGTTCTCGCCGTTCACCCTGAAGAACGTCGAACTGCGCAACCGGATCATCCGCACCTCGATGGGCAGCGGGATCCCGGCCGGTGGCCTGATCAACGACGACCTGATCGCGTTCCACGTCGCGCGCGCTCGCGGCGGCATAGCGCTCACCTATATCGACCCGGCAAAGACGCACTGGAGCTCGCCCGCCTTCATCGACAACACCCGCCCGGAGGTGGTCGACGGCATGCTGCGGCTGACCAGCGCCGTGCATGCCGAGGGCACCGCGGTGTTCCAGCAGATGATGCACGGCGGCCCGACGAACATCCCGCAGGACGGCACCGCGCCCTGGGGTGCATCGGCGGTTCCCGACCCGGGCCTGGGCATGGTCTGCCGGCCCATGACGCGATGGATGATCGACGAGCTGGTCGCCGGTTTCGTCACCGCGGGACGACACGCGCAGCAGGGCGGTATCGACGGCATCGAGGTGCATGGCGGACACGGCTACATCTTCAGCAGCTTCCTGTCGCCGGCGACCAACCACCGCACCGACGAGTACGGCGGCCCGTTCGAGAACCGCATCCGGCTGCTGTGCGAGGTGCTCGGGGCGCTGCGCGACGCCGTCGGCCGTGACTACCCAGTCGGGGTGCGCCTGTCGGCCGACGCGGCGGAGCACCAGACGTCCGGAGCCGACATCGCGCGCGTCGTCGCGGCGCTGGAAGAACAAGATCTCGTCGATTTCGTGAACCTGTCGCTCGGTAGTCACTACGGGCGCGACCTGTTGATGGGCGGGATCCACGAGCCGCCGGGCTACCAGCTCGAGGTCAACGGCGACATCGCGCGTGGCACCTCGCTGCCGACCATCGTCACGGGACGCTTCGGCGCGGTCGACCAGGTCGAGAGCGTGCTCGGCTCCGGCGGGATCGACCTCGTCGCCATGGTGCGGGCGACGATCGCCGATCCTGACCTGGTCCGCAAGACTGCCGAGGGACGCGCACACCTGATCCGCCCATGTATCGCCTGCAATCAGGCGTGCGCGGGCGGACTCAATACGCGCGGCCGGGTGTCGTGCACCGTCAACCCGTCGGCGGGGCGCGAGATCGCTTCCGGCGACGACTCGCTGGCCAGCGCACTGCCGCGGCGCGTGCTGGTGATCGGCGGCGGGCCCTGCGGCGCCGAGGCGGCGCGGGCCGGCGCGCTTGCCGGCCACGCGGTCACACTTGTCGAGGCGGCCGACGAGCTCGGTGGCCAGCTGCGCTACGTCCGCAACTCACCTCACCGCAAGGACCTCGGCCGGCTGCTCGACTACTACCAGGCCGTGCTCGACGACCTGGGCGTCGACGTCCGGACGGGCGTCACCGCGACGGCGGATCTCGTCCGCGAGCTCGCACCCGACGCGATCATCGTGGCGACGGGCAGCACGCCGCGACGCGACGGGTTCCAGACCCTGCGACCGTGGGCCGCGCCCGACGGATTCGACAGTGCCGACGTGCTGACCAGCTGGGACGTCATGGGCGGTGCCGAGACCGGCGGTACGGTCGTCATCCTCGACGAGGTCGGTCACTACGAGACATTGGACGTCGCGCACCTGCTTGTCGGGCAGGGACGGCGGGTGCGGTTGATCAGCCGGTTCTCCCTGATCGCCGCATCGCTCGAGATGCGCTGGGACATGATCGGCGCGCCGAACGCCAAGCTGTTGTACGAGGGCGACTTCGAGTTCTATCCGCGCCGCGTGGTGACCTCGGTGCGCGACGGCGTGGTCACCTTCGCCAGTCCCGAGGCTCCGGACGACGAGGAGACCATCGCCTACGACGACCTCGTGACGATCTCCGGAAACGTCCCCGAGGCGTCGCTGTTCGAGCAGCTGCGCGAGGGGCCGTGGATCGTCCGGGTGGTCGGTGATGCCGTTGGGCCGCGCCTGCTGGAGGCGGCGACGTATGAGGGTAATCAGGCCATCCGCTCGCTCGAGCCGGGTTGGGTGCGGCCCACCATCCGGTTCGGCCAGAGCGGCAGCGCGATGTGAGACTCGGAGTGCTCAGCCGCGACTGAGCGTCTCGCGGGCGGTCGCGTCGGCGAGGGCGTGGACGAACGAGAGGTAGGCGCGGCGGAACGTCTCGGCCGTGGTCTGCTCCACCTCGCGGTCGGCGTCGAAGTCACCCGACCAGTGCACGAACGTCGCATCCGATGTGGTGATGGGTTCGAGGCGGACGGTGCCGACGTAGCGCCGCACCGGGTAGGGATGCGGACCGTCGAACAGGTACGACAATGTGTGCCTGTCAACGTCCTTCATGCACAGCTTCTCGCGGACCGTGGTGCCGCCTTCGAGCTGGAGGATGCGCACACTGCCGACCGGAGCCTGGGCCTGACCCTGGTCCATCGTCGTCGAGAGAATCCGCGGCAGCCAGGTGTGCCAGTTGGCGAAGTCGTCCAGCCTCCGCCAGACCACGTCGACGGGCGCGTCGATGACCGTGCTGACGGCCGCTATCACCGCGGTGCCCTGGCCCGGTGCACCACCTGCGCCTCGGTGAAGGACAGCAGGCCGGGCAGTCCGTTCTCCACCCCGAGGCCACTGGACTTGGCGCCGCCGAACTGCACCGACGGCGGCAGGATCGCGTGGGTGTTGATGAACGTCGTGCCCACCTCGAGCCGCTCGGCGATATCCGTCGCACGGTCGGCGTCGGCCGACCACACCGACCCGCACAGGCCGTACTCGGTGTCGTTGGCCCGCTGCACGGCGTCGTCGATGTCGTCGTAGCGCAGGATCGGCAGCGCCGGCCCGAACTGTTCCTCGTCGACGATCCGGATGCCTTCGCTGACGTCGGCGAGCACGGTGGGTCGGAAGAAGAAGCCCGGACCGTCGACCGGTCCGCCTCCCGCTGCCACCCGCGCGCCGTGCGAGATCGCGTCCGCCACGAGCTCAGTCACCCGCTCGTACTGTGGCTTCGTCGAGAGCGGTCCGAGGTTGGTGGCCTCGTCATAGGGGTCACCGACGCGAAGGCTGTTCGCCACCGCGGCGAAGGCCTCCACCACCTCGTCGTAGCGCGCCGTCGGTGCGAAGATCCGCTTCGGCAGCGCGCACGCCTGACCGGTGTTGAAGAATGCGGTGCCGAGCAGCTTCGCGGCCGCATCCGGAACGTCGGCGTCCTCGAGCAGGATCGCCGGGTCATTGCCACCGAGCTCCAGGGTCACGCGCTTGAGATCGGCAGCGGACGACACCGCGACCTTCTTGCCGGCGGCGACCGAGCCGGTGAAGGACACCTTGCGGGGGACGCGGTGCGATGTCATCGCCGCGCCCAGAGCGTCACCACCGGTGATCGTGTTGACAACCCCCGGCGGCAGCACCTCCCCCATGATGCGGCCCATGATCAGCGAGGCCAGCGGCGTGAACGGGGAGGACTTGATGACAATGGTGTTCCCGGCCCGCAATGCCGGTGCGATCTTCCACATCGCGAGGCCGAGCGGGAAGTTCCACGGCGTGATTGCCGCGACCACGCCGAGCGGACGGTGCGCAAGCTCGATCAGCGCAGTGTCGTCGTCGACGAGCGTTTCGCGCGGCATGTCCATCCCGGCGTAGTACCCGAGCCAGGTGGCGCAGATCGCGGGTTCCGCGGCCGCGACGGCGACCGGCTTGCCGGACTCGCGCACCAGCGCGGCCGTCAGTTCATCGGCATTCGCGACGATCGCCTTGGCGAGGTCTTCCATGGCACCGCGCCGGGCGTCGGCGTCCTTCCGCCAGCTCGCGAACGCCTGCTGGGCCGATGCCATGGCCACGTCGAGCTGGTCGGGCGTGCATTCGGGCGCCTGCTCCTCGACCTCTCCGGAGGTGGGGTTGACGACGTCGAACGTCGCGACGGTCTCGGCGGGCTTGCCGTCGATGGTCATCGAGAACATGCGTGCCTCCATTGGCCAGGCGTAGAGGCCGAGCCTAATCCGTCAGCGTTAGATTATGGAAGGGATCCGTGCCGCCGAAACCGGCGAAGACGTCCGGCAGGACGCCGGCGGCCAGGCCGGTCGGGCCGAGCGCACCGACAACTCGGCGGCTGATGCGCCAGCCGTCGGGCGTCCGGCTCAGGTCGTCGTCGTAGGAGCCGAGCAGCACGAAGTCCGCGGGCCGGCCGGGATCGCTGCCGATCATCCAGTGGTAGGCCGTGACTCGGCTGTATGCGGTGGCTCGGGATCCGCTGACGTCGACGTCGACATTGCTGAGAATGTGCGCGGTAGCCGTGACATGCTCGAAGGAACGCGCGAAGTAGCCGCGGATCTCGGCGGGTCCGCTCAGAGGCGCGCCGCGCTTGCGATCGTCGACGGCGTCCGCCGTGTAGACGCGCTGCACCAGCTCGGCGAGATTGCGTTCGTCCAGCAGCCGGCAGTAGGCGTGGAGGGTGCGACGGACCTCGTCAGCCTCGGACACGAGGCGACCGTAACACCGAACGCTATAAAAATCTAACGCTGGTCGGTATCGTCGGCGCCATGGACGGATTCGACCACCACAGCGAGGCTTTCGCCCGGAACTGGCGCCACGAGTACGCACGGTTGCGCGACGAGGAGCCGGTGTCACGCACCGACGCCCACGGCGGATACGTCGTAGTGACGCGGTACGACCACGTCAAGCAAGCACTGCTGAACCCGCGTACGTTCGTCTGCCGCCGCGAGGTCACGCCGAAGGGCGCGCCGGAGGCGGTGGTCGGCGGAGTGACCATTCCGACGAACCCGTTCCGCATGGGCATGATGGAGATGGATCCGCCCGACGCCACGTTCTTCCGCAAGCTTCTCGTCCCGTGGTTCTCGGCCCGTGCCGTCGAGGCAGCCGAGAGCCACCTGGGCGATCTCGTCACGTGGTGTCTTGATCGCGTGATCACCAGCGGCCGCATGGACGTCGTCGACGACCTCGCCAACCCGCTGCCGGCCCTGATCATGCTCGACCTGCTGGGGCTGCCGATGCAGAACTGGTCGAAGTACGGAGTAGTGCTGCATCAGGCCGCGTACCGCGAGAAGGGCTCGGCGAGGCAGATCGCCTGGCTGCAGGGCGACCTGCGCCAGGTGCTGACCGAGCGCCGCGACCACCCGCCCGAGATCAGCACGCCGGTCGACGCGCTGCTCGGGGCCGAGCACGACGGGCGACCGCTGCCGCTGGACGTCGCCGCCGAGATGGTCTTCATGCTGCTCACGGGCGGCATCGACACCTCGACCGGTCTCATCGCGCACGCCGTGTGCTACCTCTCCGCGCATCCCGAGCAACGTGACCGGCTCATCGCCGATCCCGAGCTGATTCCGGGAGCGGCCGACGAGATGCTGCGGTACTTCTCGCCCGGCACGGGCGTCGCCCGCACGGCCGTCGAGGACACCGAGCTCGGCGATGCCCCGATCCGGGCGGGTGAGCGGGTCTTCCTCGCGCTCGGCTCGGCGAACGGCGACCCCGACGAGTTCGCGGAACCGGACCGGCTCGAGCTGACCCGCGAGGCCAATCGGCATCTGGCCTTCGGCGCCGGCTTGCACCGCTGCCTCGGCGCCTTTCTCGCCAAGGCCGAGCTGGTGCTGCTGCTCCGCGAGACCCTGCGCCGGATGCCCGACCTGCATGTAGACGAGTCCGGCGTGCGGGCCTACCCGACCATCCCGCTCATCTCGGGATTCCAAGCCATGCCGGCGACCTTCACGCCCGGGCCGGTCGTCGGGCCGATGTCCGGTGCCAACGTGCCGCCGCCACGCGCCGAGCGATTGCGCCGAGCCGCGGCGGAGCTCGCGACCGACGGCGCCGAGTCGGGCGAGGAGGTGTGGCAGCCCACCGACCACGAGGCGGTCGGCGGGCACCGGTGAGCTTCATGCCGGGCGCCGACGCCGAGGAGCTGCGCACTCACCTGCGCAAATTCCTCGACCAGCACGCCGACCGCACGCGGCTGCGGCAGCAGCTCGATCGCGACAGCGGTTACGACCCGAACCTGTGGCGCCGCGCCGCCGACGAACTCGGTCTCGCGGGGCTCGCCACGCCCGAACGCCTCGGCGGCAGCGACGCCGGGTTGAGCACGCTCGGTGTGGTGTTCGAGGAGTTGGGTCGGGCGCTCACCTGCGCGCCCTACCTCGCCACGATCGGCCTCGCGACGTCCGCGGTGCGGGCGGCCTGCGGGGCCGAGGTGGCGGCACCGATGCTGGCGGCCATCACCAGCGGAACGGTGGCGACTCTCGCCTGGGACGGGGAATGGCCGTCGGGCTCGGCGCTGCGGCTCGACGGCACCGCGATCACGGGAATCGCCCCGCTCGTGCTCGACGGCAACGACGCCGAGCTGCTGCTCGTCGCGGCGCGGGTGGACGGCGGGGCCGTCGGCCTGTGCCGCGTCGAACCGAACGCCGCCGGACTGCTCCGTACTCCGCTCGTCACGCTCGACACCACCCGCCGGATGAGCCGCATCGACTTCGACGCCGTGCCGGCGACGATGCTGGCCGAGGACGCCGGCGCCGACCTTGACCACGCACTCGACATCGCCGCGCTCCTGCTCGCCGCAGAACAGGTAGGCGGTGCCGGCCGGGTGCTCGAAATGGCCGTCGAATACGCGCAGTCGCGCATCCAGTTCGGCCGGCCGATCGGTTCGTTCCAGGCGGTCAAGCACCGCTGTGCCGACATGCTCGTCGACGTCGAACTGGCCCGTTCACTCGTCTTTCACGCACTGCACGCCGCCGACGCTGACCCCGCCGCCGCCGCGTTGGAGTCCGCGCTCGTCCGCGGCTTCGTGTCCGACGCCTACGTCGCCTGTGCTGCAGCCAATATCCAGATCCACGGCGGCATCGGCTTCACCTGGGAGCACGACGCCCACCTGTACCTGAAGCGGGCGAAGGCCGCCCAGGCACTGTTCGGCTCGTCCACGGCGGCCCGCCTCCGGGCGGCGGCTCTGCTCGGGGTGTCCACGTGAGCCGCGCGACCGAGGCCGCGACGGAGGCCGCGGAGGCGTTCCTGGGCGAGCATCCGGTCGGCCCGACGAGCGACCAGGAGCAGCGCGGCGCCCGCTTCGACGCCGGGCTCGCGATCGTGCACTTCGACACCGGCTCCGGTGGACGTGGCTGGGATGCCGGCGAGCAACCGGCCGTCGACGAGGTCTTCCTCCGCGCCGGCTGCCCGGACTGGAGCGCCCGCAACGTGATCGGGCTCGGCATGGCCGCGCCGACAATCCACGCGCACGGGACCGAGCAGCAGCGGCGGCGCCACCTGCGGCCGCTGTTCACCGGCGAGGACATTTGGTGCCAGCTGTTCTCCGAACCCGGTGCCGGTTCCGATCTGGCGGCTCTGGCCACCCGCGCCGTGCGCGTCGAAGGCGGTTGGCGGGTGAGCGGTCAGAAGGTGTGGACGACGCTGGCGCACGTGGCTCGCTGGGGACTGCTGCTCGCGCGCACCGACCCGGAGCAGCCCAAACACCGTGGCCTCACGTACTTCGTGCTCGACATGCGCAGCGCCGGCGTCGATGTGCGTCCGCTGCGGCAGCTGACCGGCGAGGCGGAGTTCAACGAGGTCTACCTGGACGACGTGTTCGTCCCCGACGACGCGGTGCTCGGCGAGGTCGGCGGTGGGTGGCAAGTGGCGATGACAACGTTGATGAACGAGCGAGTCTCGCTCGGTGGGCGCCCGGCGGAGCGGGGGAGCGGCGCGGTGGGCCAGCTCGTCGCCGTCCTTCGGCAGGCGCGAGCCGCGGGCCGCGCCGGCGACGCGGAGCTGGACCGGGTCATGCGGCTGTGGGCACGCGCCGAGGCGGCGCGCCTGACCAACATCCGCGCCGGCGAGCAGCTACGCCGCGGTACCCCCGGGCCGGAGGGGTCCATCGCGAAGTTGCAGATGGCCGAATCAAACAACCCGGTCTACGACCACAGCATGGAGTTGCTCGGTACGCAGGCGCTGCTCTACCGCGACTACACCGAGACGCGGCCGGACTTCGCCGCGGTGCACGGCGGCAGCGGCGACGTCCGCTACGACTACCTGCGCTCGCTGGCCAATTCGATCGAGGGGGGCACGTCCGAGGTGCTGCGCACCGTGCTGGGCGAGCGGGTGCTCGGGCTGCCACCCGAGCCGCGACCGGACAAGGACACCCCGTGGGCGTCGCTGCGGCGCTCGTGACTGCGGGCGCGCCGGTCAGCGCGCAGTACTGCCGGCGTGCCGATCAGCGCGCTGTGCGCCCGGTGCCGACGAACGCAAGGATCGTGTCGGTGAACGGGTCGTTGCTGTCGCCGGCGACCATGTGCCCGGCCTGGCCGACCTCGGCGAACTGCACGTCCGGGATGAGCGTCGACAGTTCGCGCATGCCCTCCTCGTTCACGACGTCGCTGCGCGCGCCTCGGACGAGCAGGGTGGGTACGCGCACGCCGCTCGCCGCCGTCGCCAACACCGCGTGCCGGTCTTCGTCGTTCAGGGCGAAACCGACCATGATGCGCGGGTCCCAGTGCCAGCGGTAGCGCTGGTCCGGGTGCAGCCGCAGATTCTTCGCGAGGCCTTCCGTGGACACCGGCCGAGGCCGTCCCGGCAGGTAGCCGGCAACCGCATCGGCGGCCTCCTCGAGCGAGGCGAACCCGTCCGGCGCCGAGCTCATGAAATCGCGGACGCGCCCCAGGCCCTCCGGCTCCATGCGCGGCGTGACGTCGACGAGTACCAAGCGGCGCGCCAGTCCGACGCCACCGAGCGGGTCGTTGCCAAGCGTCATCATCGCCGCGGCTCCGCCCATCGACGCTCCGACGATCGCCGGTCGTTCGTCCAGCTGGCCCAGAACCGCGAGCAGGTCGCGCATGTTTGCCTCGAGGCCGTATGTGCCGTCGGGGGCCCAGTCGCTGTCGCCGTGGCCTCTCAGGTCCAGCGCGAGCGCGGTGCAGTCGGCGTCGGCCAGCCGCTGGGCAGTCCGGTCCCACGAGTGCCTCGTCTGTCC
>JAODNL010000254.1 GCA_025465405.1 Pseudonocardiales bacterium
CGATGAGCCCGGCCCAAGTAAGGGCGCTGGCGGAGCGGAAGGCTCAGGCTCAAGTCGGCGACGATGACATGGTCGCTTTTTTGCATCTCCACGGATCACGGCCGGTCGGCGGTGAGCATGGCACCGAGGTCGAGTGGCGGTACAGCTACCAGGTGATACCGCCTAGCGGCCCCGCTGCTGATACGGCCGGCTGACCGCAGCGGCGGTGCGTCGATGGAGGGTGGTGTCGCCTTTGCCGCTATAGCGCTTCACTGCCGAATACGGCGAGATCGAATATGGCAGGTTCCCGGTGGGTGATGCCAGATGCACTGTGCTCTGGGTCTTTCACCTTCCATCGACGCTGCACTATGCGTGAGCTGCGGCCTGGGATAGCGCCGTCACGTGACGGAACCCTCCGAACGGGTTGGTCCGCCACGGGCCGAAGGCGCACCCATAACCGCGGCGACGCTCCCGAGGGCAACGGTGGATGCGAAAGTCCTTCTGTCCATTACTAACTCCATTCCAAAATTAAGACCGCCGGTCCCGATCCGGCGAGCTTCGACGAGATCGCGGTGCCAATTGTGGTGTAGCCGGCGCGCAGCGATCGCCCTCTTCGGAACGGCAGGGCGGCTGATCAGTGGGGTCGAACGAGCATTCAGTCGGCCATCTTGGCGTGCCGGCGCAGGAATTCGAGCTCGACTTGGATCACGTCGTCGAAGCTCTGGCCCCCTTGGTAGACGTCGTAGTGCCCGCCGCGGCTGCGGTGCACTTCGCCGCGTTGGGCGTTGTCGGCGACGCGTAGCGCCGGGCCCACCGGTGCCATCGTGTCGTGCTCGGCAACGATGAGCAGGATGGGGCAGCGAATGGCTGCGGCGCGTCGTACTGGGCGACGCCAGGAAAAGCTGAGCAGCGACCGCGCCGCGACCTTGTTGTGCCATGGGATCGAGCCCTTTGGAGTCATCAGTTCCTGCCCGAACAGCGCGTCAGGGGTGGCGCCGATCGCCAGCTGCCCGGGCGTGCCGGCGCCGGGCAGGTACCGAGGATCCCGCCCAAAGAGTGCCCCAAGGCGATCGAGCACCGCCGCCGCCAGGAGCCTCAGCCGACGCGCCGGTGGGGCCAACATCGCGGCGGCGAGCCCGTCAACCAAGGGAGATTGCGCGATCGCGCCGACAAGGCGGGCGTCGGTGGCGGCGAGTTCGACGATGTACATGCCGGCAAACGACGTGCCCCAGGCGAAAATCCGTCGCCTGTCGATGTACGGCTGGGCGGCAGCCCAGCCGATCACGGTGCGGTAATCCTCGCGCTGGCGCGGGAAGGACAGCTCCTCACGAGGCTGCCCGTCGGAGTCGCCCCACTGGCGGTAGTCGAAGACGACCGCGGCGAATCCTGCGCGGCAGAACCGCTGGGCGAACGGGGCGAGCCCGCCGGCTTTGATGGCACCGATGCTGTGGGCCATCACCACGGCCGGATGCGGCCCGCGCGCATCGGGAAGGTAGAGCCAGGCGTCCACCTCGTCGCCGGAAGCCGTGGGGATCCGCACCGTCCTGCGAGGCGGGGCACCGGTGCCGTCGTCCACGTTGGCGGCTGCCATCATTGGGGCCATTTCGTGCCGCCATGCGGGCTCGTTGATAGGTGGTTAACCATGTCAGTCAGCTCCTACCTCTTCGTTGTGAATGACTCATCGAGCTTGACGCTGGCGAGTGGCACACGACGTACTTGTCGGCCCGTAGATAACTGTGCTCGGCTTGGGTTTTGCGGTGAGGGCCGAACGGGAGAAACGATCCGCCTGCGAGCCATGCCTCGCACCCGCGGTGTCCTTAGCCGATTTCCGTGGCACGCAGTCTCAGTCTGAGGACCGGGGAGCCGTCGGTTCATCATCGTTGGGATCAGACCTGGCGCTGTATGCCGCCGTCAACGCTCCATTCGGCGGCGGTGACCTGGTGCGACAGGGGTGAGACGAGATAGGCGATGACGTTGGCGAGGTCCTCCGCCCGGCCCAGCCGGCGAGTGAGGAGCCTGGCGGCCATGCGGTCGATCGCAGCCTCCTTGTCTATCCCCCAAATCTTGGCGGCCTGCTCGGCGAACCCACCTGGCCGGTCGTACAGTTCGGTGCGCGTGGGTCCGGAGACCACGACGTTCGAGCGGACGCCCTGCGGGCTGAACTCTGTCGCAAGGGATTTGGACAGCGCCAGCAGTGGGAGTTTGGCTGCCGCATAGTCGACGTTGCCGATCTCGGGCAACCGGCCGGAGTCACTGCTGACATGGACCAGGCTGCCGCCACCGCTCGCGAGCATGGCGGGCACGGCGGCGCGGCTCATACGCCTCGCGGCATGGAAGTCGAGATCGAAAGTAGCCAGCCATTGTTCGTCGGTGGTCTCCAGGAAGCTGGTACGGATGTGGAGTCCGCCAGCATTGTTCACCAGGGCGTCGACCCGGCTGTACTGCTCGAGCACGGTGGCGATCACGCGGTCTGGCGCGGCGGGGTCTGTGACGTCGGCGGTGCATACGTACGCGGCGCCGCCGGCGCCTTCGATTTCGGCTTTGGCCTTTTCCAGCTTGTCGGTGCTGCGGGCCACCAGGATTGGGATGGCGCCCTCAGCGGCAACCGTCAGCGCAGTGGTGCGTCCGATGCCCGATGAGGCGCCCGTGATCACGATTATCTTCTCGGTCAATTGCAGGTCCACGATGTGCTCCTTGAGGGTTGAAGTACGCGGGCGATCATTTCGCGTACGAGCCGAACGCGGTGTCGTCGCCGATGTCGGTGCGTTGGGTGACCAGTCGAGGAGCTTGCGGGTCTTCTCCGAGGACAGGCGTTTGTTCAGCGACAGGCTGATACCCGATGCGGCGGTGGGCGGCGGGGTGAACGGGCCGCCGATGTTCGCGACTGTTTCGGCGGCGATGCCCAGCATCTGCAACAGCGAGAGGCTGTCGGTGTGCTCGTCGGTTCCGATCATCCGGTTGATGGCGCGGGCCAAGTCGCGCTGGGTGACGTCGTCGGCGACGCCGTGCAGGATCGCCCCGTGCGGCGCGAATTCTGCTGCCAGGCAGAACAATTTGGCCAGGTCGTCGACGTGCACGTAGCTCTGAGTCGTGCCACCGCTTCCCCAGTGACCGGCGTGACCCTCCTTCCGTGCCCGGTCGATCAATCACCGCAGGTCCGAATTTCCGCCGCGTCCGGGGCCGGCGACTGGGGCGTTGTCCGCGGAGACATTTCATCGGCGCCGGGGGTTGATAACTGGTTGACCATGGAAGTCATCTCCTGTGTCTCGGCGGGTTGGGTGATCTCGCCGCGTGGGTGTCGGGTGAGGGCCCACGCGAGGTAACGATCCGCCGGGGACCGCGCGTTCGCATCGGTCGGATCCCTGGCCGTTCTCTCGCGGACGGCAGCCGGGCGGCGCCGCGCTAAGTCACGCTCGGGTGGATGGGGAGCACTCGATGCAGCTGCATGCGCGAGTTGATGCCCAGCTTCGTGAAGACCTTGCGCAGGTGGTACTCGACGGTGCGGGGGCTGATGAAAAGCCGCGCGCCGATCTCGGGGTTGGACAGGCCCTCGCGGGCGAGCTCGGCGACTTGGGCCTCCTGGGCCGTGAGCTGGCTGCCGGTTTCGGCGGTTCGTTTGCGCGCGGTCTCGCCGGTGGCCAGCAGCTCGCGTCGGCTGCGCTCGGCGAAACCCTCGGCGCCCATCGCGACGAACATCTCGTGGGCGGCGCGCAGGTGTTCGCGGGCGTCGGTTCGCCGGCGCTCGCGGCGGAGCCACTCACCGTAGAGTAGGTGGGCGCGGGCCAGCGACCAGCGCACGCGGGTGCGGGCGAGCCGGTCGATCGCCTCGCGGTAGAGGCGCTCTGCGCCCTCGCCGTCGCTCAACAGCGCTTGCGCGGCGGCCTGGATGCCGAGCGCCCAGTCGCTGCCGCCGGCACCGGTGCTGTTCGAGAGGCGCTCGAGGGTGCCGGCCGCTTGCTCGGGCACCCCGCTCCGGACGGCCGCCTCGATCAGCTCGACCGCCCCCCACGTCGAGAACAGTTGCTCGTGCGGGTCTTCGCCGGCGCGTTGCGCCGCCGTCAGGGCGTCCTGGTAGCGGCCGAGGCCGTTGTAGAGCACAGCGGTCACGAAATGAATGAAAGTTAGCCCCACTCCCTCCCCGCGACGCACCATCTCCTTCGTGCTGACCTTGACCAGTTCGGAGAACTCAACATCCCGGCCGCGGAATGCAGCGAGCCCGAGGGGAGCGTAGGGCGGGAGCCGGCTGCCCGTCGCCTCGGTGATCGCCGCGGCCTCTTCGATCAGCGAAGCAGCAGCCGCGAAGTCGCCTTCGAATAGATGCAGTGCGGCGCGTTGGGAAAGGGCCATGGGGAAAACGCCGAGCGCGCCGACATCGCGGGCGAGCCGGACGTGACGGGTGGACAGCAGGTGCCAACTCTCGTCGTCCCAGCGTATTTGGGCGGCGGGGACGACGAGCCACAGCCAGCGCAGCCCCTCCTGGGTCGAGATGTCCTCGCTGGAGAAGGCGCTCAGCGCCCGCTCGAGCGTCGGTCCCGCCGCCGCGTAGCCCTGGGTGTTCAGCAGCGCCAGGCCATCGAGCAGCAGATCAGGCGCGCCCGGCGGCTGCGATGCTGCAGGAGCTGCGCGTGCGGCCTCGGCTACCTCCCGCATTGTGCCGCCGCCTGTCGCGAAACGGCCGGCGTACTGCGCCGCGGAGAGCGCTTCCAGATACGTCTGGCGTGCCAGGCCGACGTCGAGCCGTTCGAAACTCTGCGCGGCCTTGAGTAGCAGCGGCGGAGCCTCGTTACCGCGGCTGGATGAGAACGCGATCTGCCCGCGCAGCAGCTCGGCCCGGGCGCGCTGGAGCTCGTCGAGCGGCCCCGCCTCCGCCATCTCCAGCAACCGCAGCGCCGCATCAAACGCGCCGGCCCGGGCCATCACCCGAGCCGCGGCCAGTCCGCGCCGCGCCCGACTGGCCGGCTCAACCGTCAGCAGGGCGGATCGTTGGAGAAACGCGGCCGCCGCGGCCAACCCGCCGCGCGCTTGTGCACGGTCGGCAGAACGCTCAAGTTCGGATGCGACATCTTCATCGGGTCCGGGCGCCGCCTGGGCGAAGTGCCACGCGCGCCGATCGGGATCGAGTTGGGGATCGGTGGCCTCCGCTAACGCGTTGTGCACCTCCCGCCGCTCGTCCGCCGAGGCAGACTTGTAGATCGCCGAGCGCACGAGTGGATGACGAAAGGTCACCTGGGCACCGAATTCCACGAACCCCTCGGACTCGGCGGCCTCGGCCGCCTCGGCGTTGATCTCAAGCCGACCGGCCGCCCGCCACAGCAGCACGGAGTCGCCGAGCGGCTCCGCGGCGGCGAGCAGCAACAGCCGCCGCGTGGCCGCGGGTAGCGGCGCGAGCCGCCGCTGGAAGCTGTCCTCGATGCGACTCGGGACCGACATGACGCCGGGGAGCCCGAACCCGCCCGCGAGCTCCGCCGCCGTCAAGCCACGCGGTATTTCCAACAGCGCGAGCGGGTTTCCGTGCGTCTCGGCGATGATCCGATCGCGTACCCGGTCATCTAGGGGCCACCCGATCACTGAGGCCAACAGCGCCCGCGCATCGTCGTTACCGAGTCCGTCGACTGCCAGCTGTGGCAGTCCGGCGAGGTCTTGCTCGTCGCTCGGGTCGCGCACGGCGAAGATCAGGGCGATCGACTCGACGACGAGTCGGCGCGCGACAAAGGCGAGTGCCTGCGCCGAGGCCCGATCAAGCCACTGCGCGTCGTCTACCAGACATACCAGCGGCTCGTCGCCGGCCAAATCGGACAACAGGCCAAGGACGGCCAGACCCACCAGAAAGCGATCCGGCGCCGCCCCACCGGCCAACCCGAGCGCTGTACGCAACGCATCCCGTTGAGGAGTCGGCAGCGACTTAGCGTGATCCAACAGCGGCGCAACGAGCTGATGCAGCCCAGCGAACGCAAGCTCCATCTCTGACTGGACCCCAGCAGCGCGCGCCACACGAAGTCCCGACGCCCGCTCGGCCACGTACCCCAGCAGCGCCGACTTACCCACCCCGGCTTCCCCGTGTACCACCAGGACGCGGCTCTCACCCCCACGAACCGACTCCAGCAGCCGATCGAGTACCGCACTCTCATCGCGGCGACCCCGCAACACTCAGCAACACCGCCATGCGGGCGGCGATACGTGGCGCCCGGTCAAGCCAACCGTCCAGGTCCCAGAAGGATTCATTGCGGAACAAAGAAACCCATCTGCCGTCTCCGATCTACCTGCCGTTGTTACGGTGTCGTAACGACGTTGGTTACGGTAATCCGCAGAGCGATAGAACGCAACCGTTACGACGTGGGCTATGTTCTGCGGCATGACGGCCACCAGGGACAACAATCGGTCAGGGCGCGTTCCGGCTGGTGCGGCGGTGCTTCAGGCCGACGTGACCGGGGCGATCCGTCAGGCGTTCTTCGCCGAACTCGCCGAGCCCACTGCCAACTTTTCGCGCAATGGATTGCGCCGGAATTGAATACACCGTCGTCGACATCACCGAAATCCTACGTCTCATGAGACATACGGATTCTGGAGAATGACGTTAAGGCTGTGAAGCAACATATGAGTATTCCTTTATGGCGGAACAGAGGTTGCTGGCTCAGAATTCTTTGGCGAGAGCTGCCACTTTCTCTCGCGCTCAGAATTCTTTGGCGAGAGCTGCCACTTTCTCTCGCGCTGCTCGCATGCTGGCTTCGGCTTTATCGCCCCACGTGTTCTCAACCGCCAATGCTCGAACCTCTTGCACCCCGATGAAATCGAGCCAGAACTCGACATAGCGTGACTGGTGGTCGAACCGGGAAGGCGGGGTTGGCAGGTCCTCTTTGTACTCCTGCCCTCTGGTGTAGATAACCATCGCTCTCGGTGTTGGCAGAAGTGGACCGAACCGCTCGCCGTCGTAGGTGAACAGCATGTTGCGTTGCGACACCAGGTCGATTAGCTGCTTCAACTTGTAGGGATAAGCGAAGTTCCACATCGGAACACCGAGGACGATCCGGTCCGCCCGCTTAAACCGCGCCACCAGTGCCTGGATACGATCCCACACGGCCGTCTCGGCCTCGTTCATCACGCTGCCGGCGACGCCCTTGTACTTGGCATCGATCGCCGCATTGTCAAACTCCGGCAGCTTCTCGTCCCATACGTTCATGACATCGACGGTCACGGAGGGCAGTGCATCGCTGTAGGCGGTGACAAAGGCGTCCGTCAGGGCAATCGAGTTTGACTTGGAAGCGCGCGGGGACGCGTCGATCTTGAGCAGGTGCATGGGACTGACAGTCTCCAAAGATGCGTCGGCGGTTAGGATGTCGCCGCGACTGGGATGTAGAGGCAACTGGGTAACCGGGTTCATTGGTCTCTCCCTGAGGTAAGCGAAACTAACTCGAGCATCTATCGACCGTCGTGAATCGTGTTGAGGACATCCCTTTTCCGGTTGACGGCTGGTGTCTCGTCCAGTTGAAGATTGCGAGGAAGATTCTGAATCGCGGTCTCACCGTCTCTTAGGCGTGCCCAAACACCTGCACCCGGTTGGGACGAACGCGATACAGTGACCGTACTTCGCCACCGTCCGGGTCGCGCAATGGATACGTGGACTCGCCGAGATAGCTTTGACTCAAGCCATCGATGGACGCGGTTGCTATGTCCCCGTGGATGGGATCGTCTTCGTCGATGATCTTGACCACCACGCCTTGAATGGACATCCAGTGAAAGGGATCGAGTGGATCCATGAACAACAAAGACACGTGGCGCCGACGTCGGAGATTCCGGTCTTTCTGGCGCCCGCGCACCGAATTCAGCAGAATATCGGTCTTATCGCGACCAACCCACACCGGGCTAGTGTGGATCGTTCCGTTGCCATTGACACATGACATGCTCGCCGTGACTGGTTCGTCGAGCAGCTTGAGATGGCCGTCGGGAAGATCCTCGAGCGAGCGCCCCTGTTCTCGACTTCCAATCGTGAACGAACCACTTTGGCCGGGCGGTGTAACAATGCTGATTTCCATGGCGGCTACGCTTTCTGTGTCACTGTGATTGAGGGGCATCATTCACCCGGTTGTGAAATCTTCATGGCGATCGTTTTCTCAGAGGTCGGCGAGATGCGGTTGGTCGTGGCAGTCGTGGGACATGGTGTCGTCGAGCCAGTCGAAGATCACTTGATGCGCGCGCAGCGGCGAGCCGACGTGGCAGTGCTCTCCGGATCCTTCGGCGGTGGTGAACCGGGCGAGCGTGGTGGGCGCCGTCATGGCGCGCTGGAGCACTTCTGGTTGGCCGGCGAGGAACTGGTCGTCCTCGGCGTCCAGGATCAGTGTCGGCGCGGTGATCCGGTCGGCCAGGCCCTCCAGCGTGTATGCCGTTGTGCGCCTGATGAAGTCGGCGTAGGTGGGTCCGCCCATCGTCCACACCCCGTTGTCGAGTCCCCACCGGATCTGCGTCTGCGCGCGTGCTTTCAGCGCCATGAGTCGATTGGGCAGGGCGCTGCGGCCGGCGAGGATCCATTTCATCACCGGGGCCGGGATCGCGTTGCGGTAGGCCTGATGAAGGTCGAAGATGCCGTCGTCGAGGACTAGTGCCGCGCTGCGGTGGTCGAATGCCGCCGACCGCGCGACGAGGTAGGCGCCCATGCTGTAGCCGAACTGCGCGATGGCTTCGGGGTTCACACCCGGTTGCGTTACTGCGAAGTCGATTACGGCACCCAGCACGTGCTCCCAGTCGGGACGAAACGGCAGTCGCATTTCCCGGATGACCGCTCCCTGTCCTGGTCCGTCGTAGGCCAGAACGTGGTAGCCGCGTTGCAGCGCCGCGGCTGCGATCGCGAACCACGATTCCTCGGCGGTCGAGTCGTAACCGTTGGTATAGATGACCAGCGGCCGCGGCGTCGGCGCGTCGTCTACGCGGAAGAAGTAGCCGGGCAGTTCGATGTCCTCGTACGGGATCGTGATGCGCTCGACCGGTCGATCCATCAGATCGATCGCCTCGCCGAACGTCTCGCGCGAACGGCGTGACAGCTCAAGCAGCAGTCGGTCACCGATCGGGTTCTGGCGCCGGAAGAACTCCGCTGTCCGGTAGTAGTTCGACGCGCGCAGGAAGGCCTGTCGGGCGCTGACCCGGTGCCCCGCGGCGAGAGACGTGCGGGCGAGCTGATGCACCCGTTCGGCGGTCACCCGCCAGGATCGCAGCCAATCGTCGAGGTCTCCCTCGCGGATGAGCCGAGTGGTCGCGAGTACTTCGCCGAGGTCGGCGCCGTCGTAGGGTGCGGCGCCGGCTGCTCGCAGCGCCTCGAAGGAGAAGGATTCATTGCGGAACAAGAAACCCATCTGCCGTCTCCGATCTACCTACCGGCGTTACGGTGGCGTAACGACGTTCGTTCACGGTAACCGGCAAAGCGATAGAACGCAACCGTAACGACGTGGGCTATGCTCTGCGGCATGACGGCCACCAGGGACAACAATCGGTCAGGGCGCGTTCCGGCTGGTGCGGCGGTGCTTCAGGCCGACGTGACCGAGGCGATCCGTCAGGCGTTCTTCAGCGAACTCGCCGAGTCTGGCTACGGGCGGCTGTCAATCGAAGCGGTCGCCCGTCGAGCGGCCGTAGGCAAACCGGCGATCTATCGTCGCTGGCGGTCGAAACAGGACATGGCGGTCGCGTTGATCTCCGAGGTCGCGTGGGCTCACCTCGACATGCCGGACACCGGCAGATTACGCGGCGACGTGATCGCGTTTCTGCGCGCTGAGTATGCAGTCCTAACCCATCCGCTGGCGAAGGCGATCATCCCTGATCTGCTCAGCGAGGGTAACCGCAACCCCGACTTGGCGGCGGCGCTCTTGGCCACGGTGCGCGACCCTCGTCGGACTCGAGCGGCGGCCATCATCGGTCGCGCGATCGAGCGCGGCGAGGTCGCGGACACACTCAATCCCGACCTGGCACTGGACGTACTTGCCGGCCCGTTGTACTGGCGGCTGACCGTTGTCGATCAGCCGATAAGCGATGAGGAGCTGGTGCAACTGGCGGAATTGGTTATGGGCGCACTCACCCGCGTGTCCTGACTACCCGACTACGGAAGTCAGTTCGGGCAACCAGCTAGGGACTGCACGGATGCGACCGCTGTCGTCCCAGGCGGATCGTTCTCCCATGAGCAGCTCGCCCGCATCCCACAGCTCCGACACCCCCCTCTGCAGGCAGACAACGCGCCGAGGTACGGCGCCATTGACCGCGGTCGTAGCGGCAGCATTCGCTTTCGCAGTTGCGGCGTGCGGGGATGCTCCAGCCAGAACGGATACCGGACCCACGATTATTTCGGCTAGCACAGCGGCCACCGTCCCCGACCTGGTCGACCACAGCGAGGGTCTCGTGGCGCCCGCGGCGGTGCACACCGCAGCCGGTGCCGACCTCGCGCAGGCCCGAGCCGTGGTGCACACCGCGCAGCTGCTCTACACGTTCTGGAACACCGGCGACACCACGTTCCTCGATCAAGCCGTCACCCCCGACTTTCGGGACAACACCCTGCCCCGCGGGCGGCCCCAGGGCCCGGCTGGGCCCATCGCGGCCTCCGCGGCGTTCCGCACCGCGGTACCTGACCTCATCTGCCAACTGGCCGACCTGTACGTCACCGGTGACACGTTCACCGCCCGACTCGTGTTCCAGGGGCATTTCACCGGCACCGACCGCGGGATCCAGGGCCGCGGGCAGCCCATCAACTTCAACGCCATCGACATCCAGCACGTCGGCGCCGAGAGCCGAATCGCCGAGGACTGGCACCTCGAAGACAATCTCACCTTCCTGCAGCAAGCCGGCCTAGTCACCATCGCCGGCTAGCACATCCCCGGATGTGTGCACCGAATGGTCGAGACAAACCGTGACGAGCTCACCGTGCTCGTCGAGCAGCAAGCCGCCCTGCGACGGGTGGCAACACTGGTCGCGCGCGGGGTTCCGCCCTCCGATGTGTACGCGGCAGTGGTGATGGAGCTATCCCGTTGCCTAGGGACCGATTACGCGGCTCTGTTCCGCTGCGGGACCGGCGGCGCGGCTACCCTAGTCGCCGCCTGGGATGGGCCCGGCGCGACGAAAGAGCCAGTCGGCGGGCGGTTTTCGCTCGAGGTCGAGAACCTTGCCGCGACGGTGTTGCGCACCGGCCGCGCCGCCCGGATGGACAGCCACGGAAATGCACCGGGTTCGGTCGTCGCGAACATACGAGAGCTAGGCAGCCGCTCGGGGGTCGGCGCCCCGATCGTGGTCGACCGCCGCCTGTGGGGATCGGCCATCGTTGGGTCGTCAGGACCCGAGGCCCTTCCCCTCGACACCGCGGCGCGGGTCGGTGACTTCGCCGATCTCGTCGCGACCGCCATTGCCAACGCAGCAACCCGGGAGGAGCTCACCGCATCTCGGGCGCGGATCGTGGCGGCCGTCGACGATGCGCGGCGCCGTTTCGAACGCGATCTGCATGACGGCGCCCAACAGCGGCTCGTCTCACTCGGGCTCGAACTTCGTGGGGTAGAGGCCGGGGTGCCGCTCGAACTGCCGGCGCTCAAAATGCAGATCTCAAACATGGTTAGCGGTCTGGCTGGCATCTCGGAGGATCTGCAGGAGATCGCACGGGGGATCCACCCGGCGATCTTGTCTAAGGGAGGACTCGGCCCAGCGCTCAATACCCTCGCCCGCCGCTCCGGCGTCCCGGTCAAGCTCGACCTCCGCCTAAACCGAGAGTTGGTCGAGTCTGCCGAAGTGGCCGCCTACTACGTAGTCGCCGAAGCCCTCACCAACGCAGCCAAGCACGCGCGAGCCACCGAAGTGACAGTGTGCGTCGAAGTCGACGGCGCCAACCTCCGCCTCTCCATTCAAGACGACGGCATCGGGGGAGCCCACGCGGGCAAGGGGTCCGGACTCGCCGGCTTAACAGACCGTGTCGAGGCGCTCGGGGGCCAGATAGAGATCGCGAGTCACACCGGAAACGGGACTTCACTGCTCGTTGAGATCCCGCTCGGAGTCCAGTGACCGACCGAGGTGTGGGGCAGGTCAACAGAACCGCCACATTGGCTGATCTTGTTGCAACCAGATCCTCTATTTACCAAGGCAGTTCACGGTCATGCCGTTGGCCCCCGGATCGACTTAGGTCCTCGTAGCCCCAGTCCCTCGGACGGCCAGCGACGCCACCTGCGGGGCCGCGTCATTCTGTTCCGAATCCGCTACACCGTCGCAGTGATCCGCACAATTCCTACTATCATGACCGCCCACTCGCCAGCCGCGAGAGACCTGGTCGTCGCGGCTGCGAGCAGGCTATCGCACCCGTGTCGCTTGGGGACTTAAGCCAATGGATTCCAGCTGACACGACGGCGGCCAGCTGCGAAACTCCGACCGGAGAATTCACGGATTGCCACACGGGTTGGCGGGTCTGCAGTTTTGAAGTTCCCCAGCTAGGGATTCGACGGATGCGATCACTCCGGTCCCGGGCGGATCGTTTCTGGCATGAGCAGCTCGCCCGCATCCCAGCGTTGTCGGCGCTCATTAGGACCCGAGCGAAGGAGAAATACGATGACGGAACGCGTTTCCTGGGTGAACGAGCTGGCGGTCAAGGACGGCAAGCTTGAGACGTTCAAAGAGCTGATGGAGGAGATGGTCTCGGGCGCGAGGGACCAGCCCGGGACACTGTCGTACGAGTGGTACATCTCGCCCGATGGCGGCACCGTCCATGTCGTCGAGACGTACGCGGACTCTGCGGCCGTGGTGGCCCACCACCTCAGCGAGGGTTTCGCCTTGCAGAACTGGGCGGGGCGGTTCATCGACTGCGTCGACGTAACCCGGGTTACCGCCTACGGCGACCCCGACGCGGCAGCCCGCGAGGTCCTCGACCGCCTAGGCGCCACCTACCACTCCGCCTGGGGCGGCTTCTCGCGCTCCACACTTTGAGGATTGGAACGCCTCAGTGAGACAAATCGAAGGAACTCGGGAGTGAGACACACAGAAACGTGCTGCTCAGGCCGGCGGGAGTGGAACGCGAACGTGAGACCCTGCACTAGGGAAAGAGCCAACGATGCTGAGTGCAACGCTTGGAATGCTGGCGATGGTGTCCCGATGACCGCAGACTCGCCTAGCTCGGTCGCCGAATCAGCAAGTAGCACTATCGATCCCGACGCGCAGGCACGACGCGCGAGCGATGGCGAACTGAGCGCAGGGTTTCAATCTGACCTGACGATTGATCAGGATGCCGGGGACGAACTGCTATACGCCGACGAACTTCCGGCCGAGCAACTCGCCGTGTCCGTTGACAACACCCAGCTGTACGCCGAGTACCGTCGCCTCGCCGCCGAGCAGGCGGCCCTGCTGCGAGTGGCCGCGCTGGTGGCCGGCGGGGTCGAACCGTCGGAGTTATACGACGCAGTGGACAACGAAATGCGCAGTTGCCTGCATGCGGCTACCGCCATGTTGTGGCGATACGAAACGACCGGCGAAATTGCGCTGCTCAGCCTCGCGGCTTGCCTTCGTGACGCGGCGATGAAATGGCCGGTGGGCACTCGAGCACCGATCGAGGGCAACACCCTCGCGGCGGTGGTGCAACGCACCGGCCGCCCTGCCCGGATGGACACCCTCGACAACGCCACCGGAACACTCGCCGAGCTCGTCCGCGCGATCGGCCTGCGCGCTGCGGTGGGAGTCCCCGTCATCATCGACGGACGCGTGTGGGGCTTGGCGGCCGTCGGCTCGGACCGGCCAGGCCCTATGCCGGCCGACACCGAGGACCACTTGAGCCACTGTGCCGAACTGATCGCGACCGCCCTGGTGGCCGGATACCGCGACGAGCAGAAGCGGCAACTACTCGCTGAGGCGTCACGATGTTCGGATCTGATTGACTCGCTGCTTGAGGGACGAGCTTTCGACGAGTGGAGCCTGCGGGAGGTCGCCGGCCATCTACGGCTGCCGATCAATGGTCCTTTTGTGGTCGTCGCCGCCCACGTTCCCACCGTGGGCGATGAGCCGCTATCCGAGATCGAGTCGAAGCTTCGCAGCCTTGACATCTTTTCAGCGTGGCGGCTGCTGCCTGATTTGCAGGTCGGGATCGTGCACGTCGAGTCCGATCAAAAACTCGACACGGTCGTTGCCCTAATGTCGCGGATGACCACTGTGCGGGTGGGGGTCAGGCGCAATACGCCGCGAGCCCTGCATGTCGCGAGAGTGATGTTGCGGGGCCCGACCGACTCCACATCCTCGGTCGCTGTGTTCGACGGCTCCATCCTGGCCACCGCTGCAGTCAGCGCGCCGCAGATGATGATCCAAACGGTCGGCGCTGCGTTGGACGGTTTTGGCCACCTTCCCGACGAGGACCGGGAGATGCTTTTCGACACGTTTCGGGTGTGGCAGGACAACGATGCGTCGGTGCGCGGTGCGGCTGAGGTACTAATCTGCCACCCGAACACCGTCCGCCACCGGTTGCGCCGAATCGAGAAACACACCGGCCGATCCCTGTCGCGGCCGAGGGATGTCGCCGAACTGTGTTTGGCTTTCGAGGTACATCGCCGTCTGATGTAGCCGAAACCCATTGACGCTGTGGATGAGCGGAAGGCCGCCACAATAACGATCTGTCCGCCAGGCCGGCGTGTCTCACGCTCACTGCACAAGTGCCTCTACGAGTACTGCGGCGACATCCCGCCCATCGAACTGGAGACGGCCTATTACGCTCAACGACGGAGACCAGCCGCCGGCTGAGTCCTCAAATCGCAAAGTGCCGACGCCAGTCACGCTCTCCCGCTTGTTGTGGCCGACAAGATACTCGAGCAGCTCGCGCCATAGTGGGAATATGACGCGCGTAGGAATGAAACCTATTGTCCCAGCGGGAATATGCGGGCCTTACCGGTAAGCCGCCGTATTCGAATCCGTCGTATTCGTCTGACCTGGACGGTGGCGTGTGGGCTTAGCCGATGTTCGGCTCCGGTACTGCACAAGGGGTCGGCCGGTCGGCGGGTCAGACGGACAGGCTCAGGAGGTGCCGGCTGGTTCGGGTAACGGGAATAGCTGAAGAAACCGTGCCAGGACGCCGCTGTCGCCAGCGATCGTCACTTCGCCGGTGCGCAGGACGTCTTGGAGGGGACGACCGCGATAGAGGAGTGCGGCCAGGGTCTGTGGGTCGG
>JAODNL010000255.1 GCA_025465405.1 Pseudonocardiales bacterium
GCCGCCATCGCAGCGGACGCGCTCGGAGGCGCGAACGTTGTCGGCGTCTCGATGCCGAGCGCGTACTCATCGGATCATTCCAGGACCGATGCTATGGATCTGGCCGAGCGGATCGGTGCCGATTTCCGAGTCGTTCCGATCGGGCCCATGGTCGACGCGTTCGTGTCTGCGCTGTCCCTGACCGGACTCGCCGAGGAGAACGTGCAGGCCCGGGTGCGAGGAACGACGTTGATGGCGCTGTCGAACTCAGAGGGCCACCTCACCCTGGCGACCGGCAACAAGAGCGAGCTCGCCGTCGGCTACTCGACGATCTACGGTGACGCGGTCGGCGGCTTCGCGCCCATCAAGGACGTGCCCAAGTCCCTCGTGTGGGCGATCGCGCGATGGCGCAACACCCTTGCCGAATCACGGGGCGAAACGCCACCGATCCCGCCCAACTCGATCACGAAGCCGCCCTCGGCGGAGCTACGCCCCGGTCAGCTCGACACCGACTCGCTGCCCGACTACGAGTTGCTGGACGCGGTCATCCAGAGATATGTCGACGAGGACGCCGACGTCGAGGAGATCGTCGCGGACGGCTTCGATCGCGAACTCGTAGGCCGCATCGCCGGCCTGATCGATCGGGCCGAGTGGAAACGGCGCCAGTACCCACCTGGCCCCAAGATCAGCTTCAAGGCGTTTGGCCGCGACCGTCGCCTGCCGATCACCAACCGGTGGCGAGCGCTCGCGTCGACGCCTGACGTGGTGGCCGCACCCGGCACGTGAGCGTCGTCTCACCCGCTTGGTGGAGACAAGCGCGCCGAATCGGCGCAGGATTGTTTCGTCCACGTTGCGTGCCCGGGGACCGGCAGGGCCGGCCTCGAGGAGAGAAGTGAGGCAATCCCGATGAGCGAGACAGGTCTGTACGGCGGTGTGCAGAATCGGCGGGTCACAGTGCGCGATCTGCAGACAGCCAAAGATCGCGGCGAGCGGTGGGCGATGCTGACCGCCTACGACTACTCCACGGCCCGCGTGTTCGACGAGGCCGGCGTTCCCGTGCTCCTCGTCGGCGACTCGGCGGCCAACGTGGTGTACGGCTACGACACGACTGTGCCGGTGACCATCGACGAACTGCTGCCGCTCGTCCGGGGCGTTGTTCGCGGCACCAAGCGCGCGCTCCTCGTGGCCGACCTCCCGTTCGGCAGCTACCAGGCGTCGCCGCAGCAAGCTCTGGACAGCGCAGCACGATTCCTCAAGGAGGGCGGCGCGCAGGCAGTGAAGCTCGAGGGTGGGCAGCGCGTCGCGGCTCAGGTCGAGACACTTGTCGCGGCCGGTGTGCCGGTGATGGCGCACATCGGTCTCACTCCGCAGTCGGTCAACGCGCTCGGCGGCTACCGGGTGCAGGGTCGCGGCGACGAGGCCGCGCATCGACTCGTGCAGGATGCCAAGGCGTTGCAGCATGCCGGCGCGTTCGCGGTTGTGCTCGAGGTCGTGCCTTCCGAGGTCGCCGCGGAGGTGACGCGGGCCCTCCACATCCCGACGATCGGCATCGGCGCCGGCCCGTCATGCGACGCGCAGGTGCTCGTGTGGCAAGACATGGTCGGCCTGCGCGGCAGCGGCAAGCCTGCCAAGTTCGTCAAGGAGTACGCCGACGTCGCCGGCGTCCTGCATGATGCCGCGACCCGCTTCGGTGACGAGGTTCGCCTCGGCACGTATCCGTCCGCCGAGCACGAGTACCACTGACGATTGCCTTCAGCCGGCTAGCGCGAAGCGGACGTCGCGCTTGGCGACGTCCGCCTCCACGAGGCGAACCTGAACATGGGCGCCGATCGGCAGGTCCTTGCCGGTGCACCGAGCGCGCACCGCCGGCTCGTCGAGCACGACAGTGCCCGCGTGTTCGTTCGCGTCGATGACCGTGGCGGCGAACGTCTCGCCGACGCGGCCGCCGAGCAGCCACGCCTCAGTCATGTCGATGACCGCGCGGTCGATCAGGTGCGCGCGCTGGTCGGCTTGCTGCATCACCGCGGGCAACCGCGGCAACTGGTCTCGAACCCATTGCGGGACCGGCTGTTTCGCCTGCGCGGCGAGGCAGATCTCACTGCCGTAGCGATCGACCAGCCGGCGCAACGGTGCGGTGACGTGCGCGTACGGAGCGCCGATGCCCCCATGCAGCGACTGCTCCGGTCCGCTGCCCTCGAATGTCACATACCCCGCGCCACGCAGTAGCGCAGCTGCGTGCTCGATGAACGCGACGTGCTTGCCGTTGCCACGGTCCACCATGGCGAGCACATCGCCAGGGGCGGCACCGTCCGGCCAAGTAACACCGAGAGCGCGCGCCGCACGCCGTAGCGCACGGATCGCCGCGTGATCCGGCGGCGGCACGGTACGCAGGATGCCGAAGCCGGCATCCAGCATCACCCTCGCGGCGCAGATGCCGGTCAGCAGCGAGATCTCGGCGTTGTAGCGCTCGATCGGCAACGGGCTGCGGTACGTCAACGTCCAGCCGTGCGTCTCGTCGCCGGCGACACGTTGCTCGGGCAGGCCAAGGTCGATCGCGTGGCGGCGCCGGGCGCGGGCCAACCGAAGCGTGCCGACCTCTGCCAGCAACGCGATCGCGTCCGGGTGCGCGCCCGCCGCGACCGCCGCCTGCGCTCCGGCGTAGTCGAGTTGCTGACGGCTGCGCACGCGCGCGCGACGGACGTCGACGGCAGTGGCTTCACCGTCGGCATCAAGGGTGATCCGCCACAGCACCGCGGGACGCAGCTGGCCAGGTAGGAGGCTCGCGGCGCCTTCGCTCAGCACCGGCGGGTGCAGCGGCACTCGCCTGTCGGGAAAGTACAGAGTCTCGCCACGCCGACGCGCCTCCTCGTCGAGGACCGAATCAGGACGCACGAAGGACGCGACGTCGGCGATCGCGTAGCTGACGAGATAGCCGGTGCCGTCGCGCGCGATGTGCACGGCTTGGTCGAGGTCGCGGCTGCCCGGCGGATCGATGGTCACCAGGGGTAGATTCGTCGCGTCGTCATCCGGAAGGTCGACGGACCGTGCGGCATCGTCGGCCGCCGCGAGCGCGTCACGCGCGAAATCGCCGGGCACCTCAAGCTCGTCACGCAACGCGGCGAAGTCGAGAGGTGCACCGGCGAATCGGTGGGAACTCATGCTGTTGTTGTCGGATGGCGCCGAACCTGTCGGCTCGCGTCGGGCGCTAGCGAGCGCGCTTCGCCGGAGCCTTCCTCGCAGCTGTCCGCTTGGCCGGAGCCTTCTTGGCAACGGCCTTACGCGCCGGCGCCTTCTTGGCCGCGGTCTTCTTCGCCGCGACCTTGCGGGCCGGCGCCTTCTTGGCAACGGTCTTGCGGGCCGGCGCCTTCTTGGCCGCAGCGGCCCTCTTGGCCGGAGCCTTCTTCGCCGCGGTCTTGCGGGCCGGCGCCTTCTTGGCGACGGTCTTACGCGCCGGCGCCTTCTTGGCGACTCTCTTCACTGCTGCGACTGCCTTCTTGGCAGGGGACTTTTTGGCCGGCGCCTTCTTGGCCGCTGCCCTCTTCGCAGGAGCCTTCTTTGCTGCGGCCTTCTTGGCCGGAGCCTTTCTCGCAGGTGCGGTCATGCGTGTGCCTCCTAGGCAGCTATCAACGAATACTCATTCGCTGCGATCAAGTGGACGATGCAACGTGCATCAGCGTCAACACGCCACGCCGTTTTCTTTTTGCGCATGCGACACGACGCGTATCGGCGCGCGACACCTCATTCGTCTCCCTCCCAGGCGGAATCCTCGGCGTCATAAGCCTTTTCTCGTTCAGCGATGGTCTCTAGCGCATGCGCTGCGGCATCTGCGGTCGCAAACGGTCCGATGCGATTCGCGCTGTCCGTTTCCTCGAACGTCTCCACGCGACGATGCTCCATGCAGAACCAGTACTCGCCCGAGAGCTCACGACTCGTCATGGCTTCATCGTCGCGCACATCGTCGCGCGACGCATCCGATTGCGTCGCGACGACGGTGCGGGCGGCGGACGAGTCGACCTCTAAGCCGGGTCCTGTGCCCGGTGCTTCGCACCGAGCGGCGGCCATCCATCTCGGCCTGCCGTCGCCGACAGGCTCTAGCGGTCAACCCGCAGACTCGGGCGGGCCGCCCTCAATCGTCTGCGCGAATCGCCTTGTTTCCAAGGCGATTCTTCTCGACCTTGCTCCGGGTGGGGTTTACCTAGCCGCTCCGGTCACCCGGAACGCTGGTGGTCTCTTACACCGCCGTTTCACCCTTACCAGCGCAGTGCGCTGGCGGTCTGTTTTCTGTGGCACTGTCCCGCGGGTCACCCCGGGTTGCCGTTAGCAACCACCCTGCCCTCTGGAGCCCGGACTTTCCTCGGCGGGATCCGAAGACCCCGACGCGACCGCCCGGTCGGCTCGTCCGCCGCATCTCAATGCTACCGCTCTACGCTCGACCCGAAGCGATTCAACGGAGGTGGACCATGCCAGAGCCAGCCGGCGACGACCTAGCTGCAGTTCGCGCTCGTCGCGACGCGTTGCGCACGAAGTACTTGCGCGACGTCACGGGGCGGCCGGTGACGACCGCGCGAGGGGTGCACCACGCGGCGTTCATCTGCAAGGACGTCGAGCAGACCATCCGCTTTTACCAGGACTTCCTCGGCTTCCCGCTGGTCGAGCTCGTCGAGAATCGCGACTACGCCGGATCGAGCCACTTCTTCTTCGACATCGGCAACCGCAACATGCTCGGCTTCTTCGACTTCCCCGGTCACGACCATCCGCCGTTCCAAGAGACGATCGGCGCGTTGCAGCATCTCGCGATCTCGGTATCGGCCGACCAGTTCGCCGCGGCGAAGGCGAAGCTCGACGAGGCCGGCATCGAGTACCTCGGCCCGGACCGCGGCGCCGACGACAGCCTCTACTTCCGCGATCCCAACGGTCTCGGCCTCGAGCTGTACCACGAGACGCTCGGTGTCTTCGA
>JAODNL010000276.1 GCA_025465405.1 Pseudonocardiales bacterium
CACATCCAGGTGGGGAAGCGCTCGAAACCGCGAAGCGCCTCCTCGGCAGTGTCATCAACGCTTCGGCCGCGGACGTAGCGGTTCACGCGGTAGGCGTCCGGCCAGTCACCTTCGACCGCGACGGCGCAGAATCCGCGCTGCTCGATCAGTCGCCGGGTGATCCTGGCCCGGGCCTCGTAGAAGTCGTGCGTGCCGTGCGAGGCCTCACCGATCAGGACGTAGTGGGCGTCACCGACGATGTCGAACAACGCGTCGTCGGACGGGACCCCCTCCTCCACCGGCCAGGCCTCGGCTCGAACGACAGCCGCTTCCGTCGGCCCGGTCGAGGCAGCCGCCGGCCGTGACGTCGATGCCGCGGCGCGCAGCAGGTCCCGCACCTCTTCGTCGGTCGTCTGCGTGAAGTCCCAGTACGAAGCCCCGACCGCGAGGAACGGGGACGGTGACGTTGCACATACGACCTCGTCGGCCAGCGAAGCCAGCTCGCGACAGGTGGACTCCGGGGCGGCCGGCACGGCAACCACGATCAGGGCCGGCCGCAGTTCACGCAGCGCCTGGATCGCGGCTCGCATGCTGGCTCCGGTCGCGAGGCCGTCATCGACGACGATGACGGTCTTTCCGTGCACGTCGAGCGCGGGCCGCCCGTTGCGGTAGGCCTGCTCGCGCCGCACAAGCTCTCTGCCCTCGCGCTCCACAACTTCCTGGATCGCCTCAGGAGTGATGCCCAGTCCGCGGATGACATCCTCGTTCAGCACGACCACACCCCCGCCGGCGATCGCGCCCATCGCGAGCTCCTCCCGGCCCGGAACGCCGAGCTTGCGTACCAGGAAGACGTCGAGCGGGGCACCGAGAGCGGTGGCGACCTCGTAGGCGACCGGAACCCCGCCGCGCGGCAGGCCCAGTACAACGACGTCGGAACGGTCCCGATAGTCCTCGAGCAGCCGGGCCAGGGCGTGGCCGGCGTCGCGACGGTCGCGGAACAGTCGATCGGGCACGACGACACTATGACGACGCGAGTCGAGGGATGCCACGGCCTGCACGGCCGCAATCCACGCGAGGAATTGACCCGTTAGACCGAGGCGACGACGCCGCGCATGTAGTCGAGCTCGCTGTCGTAGATGTGGGCCGACTTGACGATCATGGTCAGCGTGCCCGCAGCGGCCCCGAGCTGCCCGGCGACCGCGTGCTGCACGCTGGCCAGCTCGACCAGATTGCCGTAGCCCTTGGCGCCGAAATCGATGCTGTGCGCGTAGACGGTGAGCTGCAGGCGGCCCTCGTCCAGCCAGAAGTCGAGCATGCTCACGCAGGGAATGTAGGTCGTGTCCGTGTGGGGCTGAAACGTCGTGATCGTCGCTGAGCGGCACAGCGGGTCGGCGCGCAGCCGCGCCACGGCCCACTGCACTTGATCGAGTCCGCTGCGGTCGTAGTCGAACAGACGCGTCGCGTAGCTGTCGGCGTCGCCGAGTGCGGGCACCCGGGCGTGGTCGGTGAAGTTGGCGTGCATCCAGGCCAGCCGTTGCCGGTCAGCGTGCCGCGCGATGAATGCGTCGTCCGGGTCGGGTTGCTGGATCTGCAGCGTCGCGAGCATCAGCTCGCGGATCGGCCGGCTGTCGTAGGTGCAGGTCCGTCCGCGGTCGAGGATCCGTCGCGCGATCTCGACCCAGGACTCGCCGAGCGAACGAGTAGTGATCCACTCCGCGGCGTCCACGGCTAGGTGATCGTCACGTCGGCAGGTACCGCCGCGGGCGCAACACCCGCCTCGACCATCTGCTGCCATGCCTCGTCGTCGAAGCGGAGCAGATGGCGATTGCGCAGCGCCCGGTCTCTCGCGTCGAGGTAGGACTCGACGCTGGCGACGGCCGCCGCACTCCGCCAAGGCGCCTCGGTGACCTGGTGTGCGGGCCACAGTCTCTCGCCCCAGGTGCGTTCGCTGATCTGCAGATAGATCTGAGGCTTCATGCTCAGCAAACTATCTCGTCCGGGCGGGGTCCCGGGCCGATCCGCCTCTGGCACCATCTGTCGCATGACTCGGTTGGACGGCTCGATCGCCGAAGGGCCGTGGCCGAGGTCGAGGGCACTGCCGTGACGACGACCCTGGTCAGCCCGATCTTCATCGGGCGCCGCGACGAGCGGACCCAGCTCGTCGACCTCGTCCGAACAGCAGCCGACGGCACGCCCGGTGTCGTCGTGATCGGTGGCGAGGCCGGAGTGGGCAAATCCCGGCTGGTCAGCGAGATGGTGGCCGAGGCCGAATCCTTCGGAACCCGTGTCCTGTCGGGGAACTGCGTTCAGCTCGGGTCGGAAGGGTTGCCGCTTGCGCCCCTGGTCGACGCGCTTCGGGTGCTGTCGCATTCGGTGCCGAGGGAGGAATTCGATCGAGTCCTCGGCCCGGCCCGGCGGCCGCTACTGCGGCTGTTGCCCAATCTGGATCAGGACCTGGCCGCCGACACTGGCGAGCACGAGGTGCACGGGCCGCAGCTCCTCGAGCTCGTGCTCGGTCTGGTCGAGCGCCTGTCGGAGATCAGCCCGGTGCTGGTCGTCATCGAGGATCTGCACTGGGCCGACCAGTCCACGTTGGATCTCTTCGCGTACCTGGTTCGGGTGCTGCGATCCGTCCCGGTGGTGCTGGTGGGGACGTTCCGGTCCGACGAACTTCATCGTCGCCACCCGCTGCGGTCCATGCTGATGTCGTGGGATCGGGCCCGGTCGGTGCAGCGACTCGACCTGATTCGCTTCGACCGGGACGAGGTCGCAAGCCAGCTCGCCGCAATTCTCGGCGCACAGCCGGAGCATGCGCTGCTCGACACGGTGTTCGAACGCTCGGAGGGCAATGCGTTTCTTGTCGAGGAGCTGCTCGGCGTGGTGTCGGCCGGCGGCGATCCGACGAGTCTGCCGCCGTCGTTGCGCGACGTGCTGCTGGCTCGCGTCGACGGTCTCGGGCCCGAGGCCCAGCGGTTGTTGCGCACCGCGGCGGTCGGTGGCAGGTGGGTATCTGAGCAGCTGCTGCTTGCGGTATCCGGCCTCGAGGAAACCGCGGCGTTCAGCGCCTTGCGTGAGGCCGTCGAGAACCACCTGCTCGTCGTGGACGACGCGGGCCGCGGTTACGCGTTCCGGCACGCGCTCGCCCGCGATGCGGTCTACGACGACATGCTGCCCGGTGAACGGGGCCGCCTGCACTCGATGTACGGGGAGCTGCTCAGTGCCCGGCCCGAGATCGCGGGTGATGACCGTGGCGCCGTCGCGGCCGACCTCGCCCACCACTGGTACGCGGCACTCGACCTTCCCCGTGCGCTGGCGGCATCGATCGAGGCCTCGGCGCGGGCGTCTCAACGATTTGCGCCGGTGGAGGCGCTGCAACACCTGGAGCGAGCGCTGCAGATCTGGCCTCGCGTCGCCGACGCGCAGGACACCGCGGGCATGGACCAGGTCGAAGTGCTCCGCCTGGCCGCACAAGCCGCGTTCGCAGCGGGTGCGCTGGACCGTTCGCTCGGACTGCTGGAGCAGGCGATCACCGAGCTGGGCAACGACGGCGACGTCAGCCGGCGCGCCATCCTGTTGGAGCGCAAGGCGCAGGCGCTCAGCTCGTTGGGCACGAGCCCGGCGACCATAGCCACGCTCACCGAGGCGCTGGGCTGGCTGCCCGCCGAGGAGACCTCGGTAGCCCATGCCCTCGTTCTTGCGGCACTGGCCAACGCGTACATGCGCATCAACGATTCCGCCCGTGCGATTGCGATCGGCGAGCGTGCGGTAGCCGCGGCGCAGATCTCCGGCGCCGACCAGCAAGAGGCCGACGCGAAGATCACGCTCGGCGTGGTCTTCGCCGGCCTCGGCGATGATGTGGCCGGCCTCGCCGCCGGACGCGCGGGCATCGACCGGGCGCGGGCCGCTGGGCATGCGGTGACGGCGCTACGGGGGTACGTCAACCTGAGCGACTCATTGGAACTGCTCGGACGCAGTGCCGAGGCCGTCGAGCTGGCCATGGAAGGCATCGAACTGGGGCAGCGGCTGGGCTATACGCGCAGTGTCGGTACGTACCTGATCGGCAACATGGTCGAGTCCCTGGTTCGCCTGGGCCGGTGGGCTGAGGCCGACGCGCTGATCGCGACGACGCTGGCCGCCGAGCCCGAGGGCGTCTTCGCCGCCACCGTGTTGGATGTGCAGGCTCAGATGGCCGTACTCGCGGGTCGATACGACCAGGCTGAGCGCTCCGTCGAGCAGGCGCGGCGGCTGACCGGCGACAGGTCCGAGCCGCAGTTCGAACTCCCGCTGGCGTTCACCTCTGCCGAGATGGCTCGAGCGCGCGGCGACCTGACCGGCGCCCTGGCGACGCTGCGAGACATGTTGAACGGCTGCGGCCCTGACCCCTGGACGGCCCGCTACAGCTGGCCGTTGACCTGGCTGGCGATGCGCGTTCAAGCCGACCAGGCGATTCACGCGCGCGACCGCCGAACCCCGATCGAGCCACTCGACCCAGTCTTCGAACGGGCAATTGTGGCGCTGGCGGTGATGAACCCACCGGCGGAGGCTTACCGGGCGATGAGCGCAGCCGAGCGCAGCCGTTACCTGGACGAGCGCGAACCTCAGCCGTGGCTGACCGCGGCGACGGCGTGGCGCGCGGCCGACCGGCCGTACGAGCTGTCGTACAGCCTGCTGCGTCTTGCGCAGGTTCACGCGGTGAACGGGTCGCGCGACGACGCCGCGGCGGCGGTCGGCGAGGCGCTGGAGATCGCCGCGCGCGTAGGCGCCGCACCGCTGGTCGAGCAGGCAGATCAGCTGATACGCCAAGCCCGGTTGACCGTCGATCCAGCAACGAACTCCCCCACCGGGGCGGGCGCGGACGACGAACTGACCCGGTACGGACTGACCCAACGCGAGCGGGAGGTCCTGATCATGCTCGCGGACGGCCACTCCAATCCCGAAATCGCGCAGCAGCTGTTCATCAGCCCCAAGACGGTCAGCGTCCATGTGTCTAACCTGCTCGCGAAACTCGGTGTGAGCGGACGGGTCGAGGCAGCGACCCTCGCCCATCGCTTGCAGCGGACCGGACGCAGCGCCTAAGCACCGAGGTAGCGGATCTAAGGAGTCAGCTCCCTGGATATCCGGTGATCGACCGATCCGCTGAGCCCGGCTTAGTCCGACTCTGGAGCGTGCCCAACAACACGCCCAGAGAAAGAAGCATGGCAATGACCGTCACCGAGGAATGGACCTGCCAAGGCAAGCGCCGCGTCCCGTCGCTCTTCCGGACCTATCCGTGAGCTCGCCCACCGGATCCATGCGGGCGGCACTGAGCCACCGCGCGTTCCGCCGGCTGCTCGCCGGGCTCGCCGCCTCTCAGGCGGGCGACTGGCTCTACAACGTCGCACTGCTCGGTTTCGTCTATGAACGCACGCATTCGACGCTGTGGCTCAGCGTGACGACGGCGGCGCGCGTGCTTCCCGTTGTCGTGCTCGGTCCGATCGGCGGCATGATCGCCGACCGCTTCGATCGCAGGCAGACGATGATCATCTGCGATCTGCTGCGCGCGGTGCTCATGCTCGCACTGCTTGCGGTGGCGTCGATGAACATGCCGATCGTCCTTGCCCCGGTTCTCGCGGGCCTCGCGACGGCGGCGGGCGCGCCGTATCCGGCCTGCGCCGCGGCCAGCACTCCTCGGCTCGTCCCGGACGAGGATCTGCCCGGAGCCAACGCCGCCCGGGCCGTCGTCGGCCCGCTGTGCGTGATCGGCGGCCCGGCCCTCGGCGCGCTGCTTCTCGCCGTCAGTTCCGCGAATGTGGCATTTCTCGTCAATGCGTCCAGCTTCGTCGTGTCCGCTCTGTTCGTCGCGTCGATCCCCGCCGGTGCCGCGTTCCGTCCGCTACGGCGCGACGGCGGACCCGCCCACCTGCTGCGTGAGATCGGCGAGGGTGCGGCCGCGCTGTGGGCGCACCGCCCGGCGTTCCGGCTTGTCACTGCTGACATCCTCTGCAGCTTCGTCTACGGCGTCGACACCGTCGCGCTGCTGCTCGTCAGCCGCCGACTCGGGTTGGGCGCGCACGGTTACGGCATGCTGCTGGCGGCCTTCGGTGCCGGCGGCGTGATCGGGTCGGCGCTTGCGGTCCGCGCCGCCCGCAGCCCGCATCCGCGCCGGATCATCGCCGCAGCACTGGTAGCCGTCGCGGTTCCGGTTCCGCTGCTGGCGGTGACACCGATGATCGCGGCCGCCCTCGTGTGCGCGGCGGTGAGCGGCGGCGGCTCGATGGTGGTCGAGATCCTGACTGAGACGGCGTTGCAGCGGGGCCTGGACGAATCAGTGTTTGCGCGCGCCTACGGCTTCGCGTTTCCGGTCTCGATCGCCGGTATCGCCCTCGGCAGCGCGATCGCCGCGCCGCTCATCGCGGTGCTCGGCCTCACCGGCGCGCTTGTGGCAGTCAGTGCTGTGGTCATCGCCTTCGCGGTTCGGCTTATCCTCCCCGAACGCACGCGTCTGAGCACACGGGTTCTCGCCACGGCGTGAGCTGCCTCCGTCGCTGCCGTCGTCGGTGAATCCGTCGCTGCATCCGGCAGACTGAGCCGGTGGCCGACAACGAGAACGAGGCCCGTCGCCGCCCCGCCCGGGGCGGCGACGGGCCTGCTCAGTGGCTCTTGCTCGTCTATCGGATTCCGTCGGAGCCGACGCGCCTTCGGGCAGCGGTATGGCCCGACGCCGATGAGCACGCGGCCATCAGGGCGGCGACCCCGGCGGCGGCGCCGACGCGCAGCACGAGGCGCAACGAGCTTGGCATGGAATCTCCCCACGGGCGGCGTCACACTCGACGCGATCCACTTCTAACGGTCGTTACAGATCGTGAATCACGAGAGTTGCGTGAACGGATGCCCCAGGTAGCCAGAAGATGAACAGGCCTCCCCCGCCGGGCGACTCGACCGCCGCCGATCATTGGCCGACCTGCCGGGTGACACGCCGTGCATTCACCCGCTGCCGGGCCAATCACGCATCGCATTCCGTCGGCTAACGTCCGTGATCGTGAAGCTCGATCCGGAGTTGTCGGACCGCGTGGTGGCTGCGCTCGCCGCTCGCGTTCCAGAGGGCGTCCGGCTGAAGCGTCGCGACTTGGCCCGGCTGATCGTGAAGTCCAAACCAGCCAGGTTGCCATCGTCGCGAAGCTGGGCCCGCTCGGTGGCTGGAGCGCAACCGCGGATGTGCTGCTCAACCTCGTGCTGATTGCCGGCGGCGTCAACGCGGTCATCATCGGCGAGCGGAAAGACCGAGCCGCCACCGAGCGCGATGTCGACAACGACTACTGAGTCCCGCGCCACCCTCCGCGGAATCGGCCGGCCGGACAGCCGTTCCTCCGCAGCCGGCCACATCATCGGCCCACCCGCGGGGTGACGCGCCGGGCAGTCACCCCGCTGACGGGCCAATGACGCGGCCGCAGGTTTGCAGCGGCCAGGCTTCACCTTGACTGGCATCAAACGATGTCTGGCTTCGCTCTGCGCGAACGCCTCTTTCGCCGGACTTTGCCACCAGGGTATGCACGTGATCGTGGAGTCCATCTTCGAGCATGCGGGCGGCCACGACGCGCTGCGCCGATTCATCGACGCCTTCTACGGCAGCGTGCTGGCCGATCCGGTGTTGCAGCCACTCTTCGGCGCTGGTCATCCGGAACACGTCGACCACCTGACGGCCTTCGACTCGGAGTCATTCGGCGGACCGGACGACTTCACCCGCAGCATGGGCGGATTCGCGCATCTCATCGACGTGCACCGTGGACTTCGCATCACCGAGGCGCAGCGGCAACGATTCGTCGAGCTGTACATGGCCGCCGCGGACACCACCGGTTTGCCGGACGACCGGCCGTTTCGCGAAGCGCTACGGTCCCATGTCGAGTTCGGATCCCACGTCGCGCAGCAGAACTCACACGCCGAGAGCGACGATCAGCTACATCCGTTGCGAGAAGTCCCGCTGTGGCAGTGGCCAGACGTCACTGAGTCGAGCCGCGCCGACCGGTAGCGCGCGACGGCAGACTCC
>JAODNL010000286.1 GCA_025465405.1 Pseudonocardiales bacterium
TAGGCGTCGGGGCCGCTGGGGTTGACCGCGGGGCAGTCGTCGTCGGCGTGGTGGCTGGGGTGACAGCCGCCTGATGCGTGGCCGTGGACGTGCAGGCCGCGGCGGACAGCAGCACCGCGCCGAGCAGGGCGAACCGGCGCAATTCGACGAGCACCCTGTCAGGGTGTCATGCCACTCCGATGAGGATCCGAGGGTGGGCGGCCGGCGTCAGCCAGCGCATGATCGACACCAGGCTGCTCGACGGGATCGCGACGCAGCCCGCGGTCGCCCGGCCGTCGGTGACGTGCAGGAAGAACGCGCTGCCCGCACCGGCCCGGACGCCGGTCGGCGAGTTGCGGGTGTTGTAGTCGATGACCACCGCATAGTCGTAGTACGGCCGCTCGATGACGAGGTGCTCGTTCGGGCTGCCCTGCGTGAACGAGCACCCGACGGAGCAGTGCTGGTGGGTGTTGTACAGCCGTCCGGGCTGACTGATCCACCAGTCGGCCGAGTTCGTGCGGAAGTACGGCAGGCCGGTGCCGGGATTGCCGAGGGCGCCGAAGGCCTGCGTCAGGGTGAAGCTGCCGATCGGGGTGGCTGACCGGGTCTCGCTCGGATGGCTGCTGAGCCCGTCCGACCCGACGTGGGCGAGGATCGCTGGGCCGCGTTTGAGCCAGCCGCCGCCCGGTGCGCGGTTCCACGCCTGCAGGGTCGCGGTCGTACTACCGGCCGAGCGCGCGGCGACGGTGATGACCCTGGTGGCGCCCGAGGTCGTGCCGGCGACGGGCAGCGACTGGCCACGAACAAGGACCGGGCGGCTGGCCGGCTTCGTCGCCTGCGCCGGCCGAGCCGCCGGTGCGCTCGCCGGCTTGGCCGCCGTCACCGGATGGGGCTTGGCGGCCGGGTGCGGCGTGGCGGCTGGGTGCGGCGTGGCTTTCGTGGACGGGTGCGGCGTCACGGCCGGGTGCGGCACGGCCTTCGTGGCCGCGTGCGGCACGGGCACGGACGGGCTCGGGCGGGGCGTGATCGAGACGGGCCGGGTGCTCGGCGTCCACACCGCGGCGACGGTGCTGTCGAGCGAGCTCGGCATGGCGAACGGCGTGTCCGGCGTGCCATCGTGCTGTGCGGCGGCCCGGCTCATGCCTACGGCGACCACGACACCGCCGCTCACCGCAAGCAGCGCGGCGCACGACGACAGGACCCGGCCCACGGACATGTTGCCAGTGTGCCAGGTGTGACTGCTGTGATCTAGCCCCTCCGGCCCGGCCGCTGTCCCGCGGGGCCGGTCTGGGACGCTGCCCGCATGGTTATCGAGATCGCTGACATCGAGGTGGTGCCCGGCGCGGAGGAGGACTTCACACTCGCCTTCCGGGGCGTGCGCGACGTGCTCGCCTCGACGCCCGGCTGCCGGTCGGTGCGCATGACATACGGCATCGAGTCGCCGTCGCGCTTCGTGCTGCTCGTCGAGTGGGACTCGGTGCAGGCGCACGAAGAGAACTTTCGGTCGACCGAGCGATTCAGCACCTGGCGCGCGGCCATCGGCCCGTTCTTTGCCCGGCCACCGCTCGTCGAGCACTTCGCCGATCTCTGACGGCCTACCCGGCGGCGCGGCGCCGCTCGGCGAGCGCGTCGATCAGCAGGCTGACCGACAACACGATCACGAGCGCGACGCCTGCCCCGCCCACCGTGTCCGTGGCGTAGTGGTAGCGGGCAGCGACCAGGGCCGCTGCCACAGCGATCGCAACTGCCACGGCAGCAACCGCGACCAGGGCCCGAACGAGCTGGCCGAGAACCGGACGGTGTCGCTCGATCATGAGGAGGACGACGACGAACGCGAGGGTGAACACGCCGGTCGAGTGACCGCTCGGAAATGCATAGGCCGGCCCGGCGGTGCGGTGCACCAGCGGCTTGAGGATCAGTTCGGTGATGCCGCTGGCCAGTGGCAGCGCCAGGACTACCAACAGAGCGCCGCGCGGTTTCCTGAGTACGAGCGCGAGCACGCCAACGGCGGCGGCCAGGACCACGATCTGGATCGCGCTGCCAAGATTGGCCACCCAGAGGATCAGCGATTCATGCCCCGCGTACCTGGCGATGAGCCCGTGATCGAGAACCCGATCGAGGCCGTCTGGCGACGTGCTGTTCGCAACCGCGGCACCGAGCAGTCCGACGACCAGCGCCGCCGCGAGGGCCGTCCCCACGGCGGCGAGTCGCAGCCCCCCGGGCACGAGGCGACGCGATGGTGCCGCCGCCGCCCGGACCGGGGTGTCAATCACCCGATGAGCATGCCAGCCGGCACCCGTGGATCCGCTGGGCGTCACAGCTGCGGCCCGCCTTGACAGCAACGCCGTCCCGCCTGCCGATCATCAGGCGATCGTGCGCCCCCGACCACACGATCGCAGGTCGGAGACGAGGAGCTCGGCGCTACTCCGCGGCGACGGCCTCGACCAGGTTGCCGTCCGGATCGGCGACGACCGCGTTGAACTCGCCACGGCGGAAGATCGGCCACCGTCGCGGCTGGTCGTGGGGCACGCCACCCGCGGCGACGGCCGCAGCGAAGAACGCCTCGACGTCAGCCCGCGACCCGGTGCGAAACGCGAGATGCGCCCGCGACGTCGCCGGTCCGCCCCTGACCAGCCACAGCGCCGCTCGAGCGTCCACCGGTCCCCAGCCGGCCGCCTCCAGTTCGGGGTCCTCGTCCTCCTCGTCGCCGAATTCGGCGGCGCGCACGAGCCCGAGCGGCCCGAGCGCCGCGTCGTAGAACGCGAGACTGGTGGCGAAGTCGGAGGCGACGATCGTCGCGTGGTCGAGGCGCGCCGGCATGCAGCCATGATGCCGGTCCGACCAGCGGGGCCCAGCCCGCGATACTTGCGCGGTGACCGAGCAGCCACCGACCGCCCTCACCATCGCGGGTTCCGATTCGGGGGGCGGCGCCGGGGCACAGGCCGATCTGAAGACGTTCCTCGCCTGCCGGGTGCACGGCATGTCGGCGCTGACCGCGGTGACGGTGCAGAACTCGCTCGGCGTCAGCGGCTTCTACGAGCTGCCGCCGCACGCGGTCGCCGAGCAGATCGAGTCGGTGGCGACGGACATCGGCGTCGGCGCGGCGAAGACCGGCATGCTCGCGTCGGCGGCCATCGTGACCGCGGTGGCGGACACGGTCCGGCGGCTGGGCATCACCCCGTTCGTCGTCGACCCGGTCGCCGCGTCTCAGCACGGCGATCCGCTGCTGCGGCCGGACGCGCTCGCGGCGTTGCGGGACCTGATCGTCCCGCTGGCGACGCTGATCACACCCAACCTCGGCGAGGTGAAGCTGCTCACCGGAGTCGACGTCCGCACCCGGGCCGACATGACCGAAGCCGCCCGCGCACTTCACGCGCTCGGCCCGAGCTGGGTGCTGGTCAAGGGTGGGCACCTGTCCGACGGCGACGCGGTGGATCTGCTCTTCGACGGCACCTCGTTCGTCGAACTGCCGGCGCCGCGGCACGACACCGCGCACACGCACGGCTCAGGCGACACTCTCGCGGCCGCGATCACCGCCGGCCTAGCGCGCGGCCTCGACGTGCCGGTGGCAGTGCGCCTCGGAAAGGCGTTCGTCACCGGCGCCATCGCGGACTCGTTCCCGCTCGGGGCCGGCCTCGGTCCGGTCGGACACTTCTGGCGGATTCGCGACTGGCCGGAATCAACCGGCGCGTAACCGCCTGGCGAACGCCGCGGCGGCGGCGCCCGGGTCGGGCGCCTCGGTGATCGCACGCACCACGACAACACGGCGAGCTCCGCGTGCGAGCACCTCGTCCAGCCGTTGTGGTGATTCGATGCCGCCGATCGCGAACCACGGTCGCGCATCCTCGTGTTCCGCTGCATGCGCGACGAGGTCCAGGCCGGCGGCCGGGCGCCCCGGCTTCGTCGGCGTGGTCCACACCGGTCCCGCGCAGTAGTACGCCACCCCGTCCTGGACGCGGGCGGCATCGGCCTGCGCGGGCGAATGCGTCGACCGGCCGATCAGCACGTCGTCGCCGACGATGTCCCGCGCGACACGGACCGGCAGGTCGTCCTGCCCGAGGTGCAGGATCGGCGCCCGCACCGCCCGCGCCACGTCGGCGCGGTCATTCACCGCGAACAGCCGACCGTGGCGCGCCGCGGCGGCCGCGAACACCTCCAGCAACCCGATCTCCTCGCGCGCCTCGAGTCCCTTCTCGCGCAGTTGCACCACATCGACACCCGCGGCGAGCACCGCGTCCAGGAACTGCTCGAGGTCGCCGGTACGCGAGCGCGAGTCGGTGCACAGGTAAAGGCGGGCGCTGGCCAAGGCGGCGTCGAGTCCGGACACCGGCCGAGCGTAGTGTGAGCCCCGCACGGGAGCCCGCTGTGGAGTGGGCTGAGAGGGCAGCAGCCGACCGTCGAACCTGATCCGGGTAATACCGGCGCGAGGGAGCACATGGACACGGCGGACGTCATCGTCGTCGGCAACGGCGCGATCGGAGCCGCGATCGCGTGGCGGTGCGCCCAGCGCGGGCTGTCGGTCACCGTCGTCGATCCCGATCCGACGCGGGGTGCCTGGCACACCGCGGCAGGCATGCTCGCACCAGTCACCGAGCTGCACTACGCGGAGACCCCCCTGCTGCGACTGAACCTCGACTCGCTGTCGCGCTACCCCGCCTTCGTCGCGGAGCTCACCGCCTCCGCCGACTCGTCCACCGGCTTTCGCGAGTGCGGCACGTTGTCGGTGGCCTGGGACGCGGCGGACCTCGCCGCGCTGCGCGACCTGAACGCCTTCGGCCGCACGCTCGGGGTCGAGGCGAGCCTGCTCACCGGCCGCGAACTGCGCGAGCTCGAACCAGCGCTGGCCCCCGGCCTGCCCGGCGGGCTGCTCGCCACGGACGACCACCAGGTGGATCCGCGGCTGCTGCACGGGGCGTTGGTGACGGCCGGCCGGCGACACGGCGTGCAGATCGTCACCGGGACAGCGCGCGTGCACATACGGGGTGACCGAGCCGTCGGGGTCATCGTCGACGACGGCTCTCACCTCGCCGCGG
>JAODNL010000311.1 GCA_025465405.1 Pseudonocardiales bacterium
GGGACAGGATGAAGTTGGTGGTGCCGTTGACGATGCCTATGACGCGCGTGATCCGGTCGCCGGCGAGCGATTCACGCAGCGGGCGTAGCAACGGGATCGCGCCCGCTACGGCGGCCTCGTAGTAGAGGTCGACGCCGGCCCGGGCCGCCGCGTCGTGCAGCGCCGCTCCGTCCTCGGCGAGCAGTGCCTTGTTCGCGCTCACCACGCTCTTGCCGCCGGCGAGCGCGTCGAGCAGCAGGGTCCGCGCCGGCTCGATGCCGCCGATCACCTCGACGACGAGGTCGACGTCGGCACGCGCGACCAGTTCCGCCGCATCCGTGGTCAGCAGATCGGGCGGTAGGTCGGTGTGCTTGCCCGGCCGCCGGACGGCGACGCCCACCAGCTCGAGCGGCACGCCGATACGGGCGGCCAGCTCGTCGGCCTGCTCGTTGAGCAGGCGCACGATCTGCGAGCCGACGGTGCCGCATCCGAGTAGCGCCACCTTCAGCGCGTCACTCATCGGTGACTCCGGTGTCGAGGCGGAGCAGGTCGTCCTCGGTCTCGCGGCGGACGACGACTCGCGACTGGGCGCTACGAACCGCGACAACCGGTGGACGCGGCACGTGGTTGTAGTTGCTCGCCATGCTGCGGCAGTAGGCACCGGTGGCGGCGACCGCGAGCAGGTCCCCAGGAGCGACGTCGCCGGGCAGCCAGGTGTTGCGGACGACGATGTCACCGCTCTCGCAGTGCTTTCCGACCACGCGTGAGAGCGCGGGCGCGGCCGTGGACGAGCGGCTGGCGATCGTGCAGGTGTACTCGGCGTCGTAGAGCGCCGTGCGGATGTTGTCGCTCATGCCACCGTCGACGGATACGTAGGCGCGGCTCGTCCCGCCGTCGAGGCCGACTTCCTTGACGGTGCCGACCTCGTAGACGGTGATCGCGCTCGGCCCGACGATCGCGCGGCCCGGCTCGACGGACAGCTTCGGCACGCGCAGGCCGCTCGCCGCACATTCGCGCTCGACGATCGCGGTGAGCCGCTCGACGGTCTGCTTCGGCGACTCGGGATCGTCGCCAGTGACGTAGGCGATGCCGAGCCCGCCGCCGAGGTTGACCTCGTCTACCTCCACGCCGTGCCGGTCGCGGATCGTCGCGGCCAGCCCGACCACGCGATGCGCCGCGACCTCGAAGCCCGCGGTGTCGAAGATCTGCGAGCCGATGTGCGAATGCAGGCCACCCAGCTGCAGTGAGTCGGACGCCAGCACCGCGGCCACCGCGCGTTCGGCGGCGCCATCACGCAGCGAGAATCCGAACTTCTGGTCCTCGTGCGCCGTGGCGATGTACTCGTGCGTATGGGCCTCGACCCCGACAGTGGCGCGGACGAGGACGCGCTGGCGGATGCCTGCCGCCGCCGCGATCTCGGCCAGCCGGTCGATCTCGTCGAACGAGTCGACGACGACGTGGCCGACGCGAGCCTCGACCGCGCGCGTGAGTTCGGCACGGGACTTGTTGTTGCCGTGCACGCCGATCCGCCCGGGCGGGAACCCGGCGGCGAGTGCCACCGCGAGCTCGCCGCCGGTGCATACGTCCAGACCGAGGCCCTCCTCCGCGATCCACCGGGCGACGGCGGTGCACAGGAAGGCCTTGCCGGCGTAGTACACGTCGACGCCGTCGAACGCCGCCGCATAGGCGCGGGCCCGCTGGCGCAGATCGTCCTCGTCCAGCAGGAACGCCGGCGTGCCGTGTTCGGCGACGAGATCCGTTACCGAAGCACCTCCGAACTGCAGCACGCCGTCGACGCGACGCACCGACGCCGGCCAGATCGCCGGATCGAGACTGTTGACGTCGGCCGGGACGGCCGAAGCGTGCGCCTCCGGCAGCACGTCGGCGTGCCGCGGCCCCGCGGGATGTGCCGACCTGCTCATCTACATCCGCTCCGGTGCGGAAACGCCCAGTAGCGCAAGGCCGTTCGCGAGCACGATGCGAGTGGCCTCGCTGAGCCACAGGCGTGCGTGGGTGATCGGCGTGGCCGGCTCGTCCCCCATCGGCAGCACCCGGCAGGAGTCGTAGAAGCGGTGGTAGGTGCCCGCCAGCGACTCGAGGTAGTGGGCGACCCGGTGCGGGGCGCGCAGCTCGGCCGCCGCGGCGACGACCCTGGGGAACTCGCCCAGAGCGCCCAGCAGGTCGACCTCGCGATCGTGGTTGAGCAGGCTGAGGTCCGGATCGGCGTCGCGCTCGATGCCGAGGTCGGCGGCGTTGCGCTGCAGCGACGCGAGGCGGGCATGCGCGTACTGCACGTAATAGACCGGGTTGTCGTTCGTCTTGCGGACCCACAGGTCCAGGTCGATGTCGATGGTCTGCTCGGACGAGTAGCGCACGAGTGCGTATCTGGCCGCATCGGCGCCGATCACGTCGACGAGGTCGGCGAGGACGACTACGTTGCCAGCGCGCTTGCTCATCCGGACCGGCTCGCCGTCCTTGACGAGGTTCACGAGCTGCCCCATCAGGATCTCGAGCGTCTGGTCGGGATCGTCGCCGAAGCAGGTCGCCATTGCGCGAAGCCGGTTGATGTAGCCGTGGTGATCCGCACCGAGCATGATCACGACCTTGTCGAAGCCGCGCTCACGCTTGTCGAGGTAATACGCGCAGTCAGCGGCGAAGTAGGTCCATTCACCGTTGCTCCGGACCAGAACCCGATCGCGGTCGTCGCCGTAGTCGGTGGTGCGCAACCACACGGCGCCGTCGGACTCGTACACGTTGCCCTGGTCGCGCAATCGCTTCAGCGCCGCGCTCAGCTCGTCGCGCTCGTGCAGGTCGCGCTCGTTGAAATAGACGTCGAACACGACGCCGAACGCGGCCAGCGAATCGCGGATCTCGGCGAACATGAGCTCGACGCCCTCGCGCCGGAACACCTCGGTCTGCTCGTCGTCGGGAAGCCGCAGGATGTCGGGGTCCCGCGCGAGCACCGCGGCGGCGATCTCGTCGATGTACGGGCCGGCGTAGCCGTCCTCGGGAACCGGCCGGCCGTTGGCGACCTCACGCAGGGTGCGCGCGAACCGCTCGATCTGGCTGCCGGCGTCGTTGAAGTAGTACTCACGGGTGACGCGTGCGCCGTTGGCCTGCAGCAGTCGTGCGAGCGCGTCACCGACGGCAGCCCAGCGCACCGCGCCGATATGCACAGGGCCCGTGGGATTCGCCGAGACGAACTCGAGATTGAGGTTCTGGCCCTCCAGCGCCGTACCGCGGCCGAACTCCGGACCGGCCTCGACGATCGTGCGGGCCAGGCCGCCGAGGACCCCGGCCGCGAGGGTGATGTTCAGGAAACCGGGCCCAGCCACGTCGACCCGCGCGATTCCGTCCGTCTCCCGCAACCGCGCGGCGATCGCCTCGGCAACCTCGCGGGCCGGCTTCCCGGCCGGCTTGGCCAGCCGGAGGGCGACGTTGGTCGCTTAATCGCCGTGTTCAGGGTTCTTCGGCCGCTCGATCGTGACGTCGGGCGGCACCGAGCCGCCGAAGTC
>JAODNL010000315.1 GCA_025465405.1 Pseudonocardiales bacterium
TCCCGGCCATCCTGGCCGCGCTGATCGGCGTGCACCTCGCGCTACTGGTTCGGCAGAAGCACACCGAGTTCCCCGCGCCCGGACGCGGAGAGCACACGGTCAGCGGCGAGCGGATCTTCCCCACTTATGCCGCCAAGGCGGGCGGGTTCTTCTTCATCGTCTTCGGGGTGCTGGCCGCACTCGGTGGCCTTGCGCAGATCAACCCGGTGTGGCTGTTCGGGCCGTACAACCCGGCGCAGGTGTCGTCTGGATCGCAGCCCGACTGGTACATGATGTTCCTGGACGGCTCTACCCGTCTGTTCCCGTCCTGGGAGATCCGATTGTGGGGGCACACGCTGCCGCCGCTGTTCTGGCCGACGGTCGTGCTGCCCGGCATCTTGTTCACCCTGGCCGCGGCTTATCCGTTCATCGAAGCCAAGATGACGAAGGACACCAAGGCCCACAACCTGCTCCAGCGTCCGCGCGACGTTCCGGTCCGCACCTCACTCGGTGCGATGGCGATCAGCTTCTACCTGGTGCTGTTCCTCTCCGGCGGCAACGACCTGATCGCGAAGGCGTTCGACATCTCGCTGAACGCCATGACATGGGGCGGGCGCATCCTGCTGCTCGTGCTGCCGCCGCTCGCGTACGTGCTCACCTACCGCGTCTGCCTCGGGCTGCAGAGACACGACCGGGAGGTGCTCGAACACGGCCTGGAGACGGGCATCATCAAACTGTTGCCGACGGGTGAGTTCATCGAGGTGCATCAGCCGCTCGGTCCCGTCGACGAGCACGGACACGGCACGCTTTCCTACGCCGGGACGCCGGTTCCCAAGCGGATGTCGCAGCTCGGTGCCGCGTCGCCGCTCAAGCACATTCGCGGCTTCTTCTACCCGGTGAAGGAGAAGCCGGAGATCCAGGCCGCACTCGACGAGCTCGAGGCCGCCGAGGCCGACCAGCACGACACGCACCAGCTCACCGACTGACCGCCGGTGGCCGTCCGGCCACACCGTGGGTGGTTGGCGGCGCGCCGCTAGGCTCGCCGGTGTGCTGCGGGTGCTGGTCGACGCGGACAACGTCGCCGCCCGGCGACTGCGGCCGGTGCTGACACTGCTCGGCGCGGTGACCGACGGCATGCAGCTCACCGCGAGCGGTCGCCAGCCCGCGCTGGATGCGCTCGACTGGCCCGACGGCGCCGAACTTCTGCCGCACAGCGGCTGGCAGCGCGCGGACCTTGCCCTGGCCGAGGCCTACTCCCCCGCTGACGAGCCGCTGATCCTCGTGAGCGGCGACGGCGACTTCGGCCTGCTCGCCGCCCGGCACCCCGGCGCCGTGCTGGTCGTCAGCGGCTCACCGAGCGGCCGGCTGCGCGACACCGCGACGGTCGTCGATCCGGCGACCGACGGTGTCGAACCGATCCGCGAGTGGCTGCGCGCCAACGGCGTCACGACCATATGACGTCCGCGCCGACGGCGTCACGACCGCGTGCGACCGAACGACTGCAGTTCAGGACAGCGGTCTGCGGCCACCGATGTAGTACTCGAACAGCAGGCCGCCGACCGTGAACAGGATCGCGATCACGCCGATGATCACCAGCCACATCTGGAAGAACGCCAGCCCGAACCCGGTGACGGCCGCCGCGGCGGCAATCCCGATCGGCCAGTAACTACCCGGGCTGAAGAAGCCGAAGTCTCCCGCCGCCTCCGCGATCTCCGCGTCCCCGCGGTCTTCGGGCCGGGCGTCGATCCGTCGTGAGACGAACCAGAAGAACGACCCGGAGATGCCGAGCAGGCCGCCGGAGAGGATCAGCGCGGCGAAGCCGGCGACCTCGATGTGGTGCTGATCGTGCTTGGTCCAGAAGGCGTAACCAATCGCGGCCAGCCAGCAGAACACCGCGACGCCGAGGAACAGCCGCGCTTCGGTCTTCATGTCAGCTCGCTCCCGGGGCCTTGGTGGACGGGGCCCCCGCGCTGCGGTCGGTGTTGAACGGATGCGTCGTCGTCGCGAACGGAGACAGGCCGGCCGCGGTCAACGCCTTCGACTGCCGCGCCGGGTCGTTGGGCCCGATCTGGATCAGTGCCTGAATGTACTTCTGGAAGGTGTCGGCCGTGACGATGCGCACCTCGAAGTTCATCTGCGAGTGGTACGTGCCGCACAGCTCAGCGCATCGTCCGACAAAGCTGCCGGTCGACGTGGGCGTGAACTCGAACTGGTTGTCGCGGCTGGTCGAGGCGGTGCCATACGGGATGACGTCACGCTTGAACAGGAACTCCGGCACCCAGAACGAGTGGATGACATCCTCGGAGTGCTCCAGGACGCGCACCGTCTCGCCGACCGGCAGCACCAGAACGGGAATCTCGTTGTCCGAGCCCACGGTCGACGCGAACAGCGGCGAGTTCGCCGTGTTGATCTGCGTGCCGGAGGCTCCGCACGAGAACGACTGGTTACTGGATGCCTCGTCGCACCCGATCTGACCAGCAGCACCCTGGCGCTTGTCCTTGGTGTTGCCCGACGCGGCAGCGAGGTCCTTCTGGCCCGGGTAGACCGCCTGCTGCATCGCACCGGACGCGTCCATGTACTGGTGGTACTCGAACTGCCAGTTCCACTTGAACGCGTCGACCTGTACGCGCACGTCGGGATTCTTCGTCAGCTTGTTGACGTTGTCCTCGACCACGATCGTTCGGTAGAACAGCCCAGCGATGATCACGAACGGGATGATCGAGTAGACGATCTCGAGCGGCAGGTTGTACTTGGTCTGGCGCGGCAACTCGTCGCTCTTCTTGCGGTAGCGGATGCAGCACCAGAAGATCAGGCCCCACACGCCGATGCCCACGATGAGCGCGGCGACACCGGACCAGGTCCACAACACGCGCATCTTCTCGGCCTGTTTGGTGACGCCCGTAGGCCAGCCGAAGCGCAGGTTCCGTTCCACGTCGTGGGCCGAACAGCCGCTCAGCACCAAGGCGAGCGAGCCGACCAGCAGCGCGAGACGACCACCGCGGGTCCATCGTCTACGACGCACCTGTATCCGCCCTTCGGACTCGTTCTGGAACCGTTTCGGAGCCTACTGGACCCCTACCCACAGCCCCTGGACGGGTCGACCGGCGCGGCGCATCCCAGGCGGCTCGCTACCGTCGTGTCGTGGGCGCATACCTGGACGCGGCGGCCGGGGCGCCACTGCATCCGCTCGCGAGCGCGGCGCTGCTCGCGAGCCTGGACGACGGCTGGGCCGACCCGGCGCGACTCTACGGGGCCGGCCGGCGGGCTCGGTTGCTGCTGGACGCCGCGCGCGAGTCGGTCGCCGAGTCGATCGGCGCCCGTGCGGACGAGGTCAGCTTCACCGCCAACGGCACGCAGGCACTGCACGCCGCCGCGCTCGGAACGCTGGCCGGGAACCGCCGCACCGGCGGTGGCTTCGTGCATAGCGCGGTGGAGCACTCGGCCGTCCTGCACGTGGCGCAGGCGCACGTCGCGGGCGGCGGTTCGGCGACATCCGTTGGCGTCGACGCTCTCGGGCGCGTGGACGCCGCCACATTCGCGGCGGCCGCCGCCGCCCCCCGGGTGGCCGCGGCGGCGCTGCAGGCGGCCAACCACGAGGTCGGGACGACGCAGCCCGTGACCGAGATCGCGGCCGCGGCACCGGGCGTGCCGCTGATCGTCGACGTCACGCAGACGGTCGGGCACGCCGCGGTGCCGGACGGCTGGTCGGTCCTGGCCGCCGACGCCCGCACCTGGGGCGGCTCGACGGTGGGTGTCCTGGCGGTCCGGACCGGCGTCCGGTGGCGTTCACCGTTCCCCGAGGACGAGCGGGAGTCCGGCCGGGTGCCGGGCGTGCCCAACCTGCCCGCAATCGTGGCGGCCGCCGCCACACTGCGGGCGGTGCGTGCGACGCAGGACGCCGAGGCGAGCCGTCTCGGTGCCCTCGTCGACCGGATCCGTGGCACGGTGGCAGCGACGGTGCCCGACGTCGAGGTGCTCGGTGACCCGGTCGACCGGTTGCCGCACATCGTGACGTTCTCCTGCCTGTACGTCGACGGCGAGGCCCTGCTCACCGGCCTCGATCGCCGCGGCTTCGCTGTCTCGTCGGGCTCGTCGTGCACGTCGTCGACGCTGGAGCCATCGCACGTGCTCGTGGCGATGGGGGCGTTGACGTCGGGAAACGTCCGGGTCTCGCTGCATCACGCGACCACGGCCGCCGACGTCGACGAGTTCCTGGCCGTGCTGCCCGGCGTCGTGGCCGAGGTTCGTGCCGAACTGGGTGCCACCGGACTGTGAGGCTCGACAACCGCGGACGGCGCTGCCCGCTGCCGATCCTGGACCTCGCCCGGCACATCACCGACGTCCCGGTCGGCGCCACGGTGACGGTCGAAGCCGATGATCCGGCCGCCCGTCCGGATATCGCGGCGTGGTGCCGGATGCGCGGACACGAGAACGTCGGCGAGCGGGTTGCCGACGACGGCACGCCCGCCTACACCGTGCGCCGCCTGCACTGACCGGTCCGGGATACTGGCTCGTGTGTGTGGTCTGATCGGGTTCCTGTCAGCCGGCGCCGACGCGAGATCGGTGGCGGCCAGCATTGACGACTCGCTGCACGACATGCGCCACCGCGGCCCCGACGAGGGCGGCGTGTGGACCGACGACGACGTTGCTATCGGCTTCCGCCGACTGTCGATCATCGACATCGATCATTCGCACCAGCCGCTGCCCTGGCTCGGCGGCCGCTACCACCTGATCTTCAACGGTGAGATCTACAACTACCTCGAGCTGCGCGACCGCCTCACCCGTGACTTCGGCGCGACCTTCGAGACCGACGGGGACAGCGAGGCGATCGTCGCCGGCTACCACTACCTCGGCGACAAGGTGGTGCGTGAACTGCGCGGCATGTTCGCGTTCCTCATCTGGGACTCCGAGGAACGCGTCCTGTTCGGCGCGCGGGACTGGTTCGGCATCAAGCCGCTCTACACCTACGCCGACGAGCGCGGCGCGTTCTTCGCCAGCGAGAAGAAGTCGTTGCTGGATCTTGCCGAGCCGGATGTGCACGCCGGCGTCGACGAGACCGCACTGCAGCACTACCTGACTCTGCAATACGTCCCCGAGCCGGCGTCGATGCACTCACGGATCAGGCGGGTCGAGTCCGGCACGTACTTCACCATGCGCCCGGGCGAGCAGGTACACCCGCGCCGGTACTTCCATCCTGACTTCGCGATCCGGCCGGTCCCCGAGCCGGACAAGCTCTACCGCGAGATCAGCGAGGCGCTCGAGGATTCGGTCGAGAAGCACATGCGCGCAGACGTCACGGTCGGCTCGTTCCTCTCCGGCGGTATCGACTCCACGGCGATAGCGGCGCTGGCCAAGCGGCACAACCCGAAGCTGCTCACGTTCACGACCGGATTCGAGCGCGAGGGCTTCAGCGAGATCGACGTCGCCGCCGAGTCCGCGGCCGCGATCGGTGTCGAGCACATCACCAAGGTCGTCTCGGCAGAGGAGATGATGCAGACCCTGCCGCTGATCGTCTGGTATCTCGACGATCCGGTGGCCGACCCAGCGCTCGTTCCCCTGTACTTCATCGCGCGCGAGGCACGTAAGCACGTGAAGGTCGTGCTGTCCGGTGAAGGGGCCGACGAGCTGTTCGGTGGGTACACCATCTATCGCGAGCCGATCTCACTACGCGCATTCGACAGGCTGCCCGCACCGTTGCGCCGCGGACTCGGTCAGCTGTCGACCAAGATCCCCGAGGGCACCCGTGGCAAGGATCTGCTGCGCCGTGGGTCGATCGGCATCGAGGAGCGCTACTACGGCAACGCCCGGATCTTCCGGCCGGATGAGATGGGGCTGTATCGCCGCTTCGACCCGACGGTCTCCTACATGGACGTGACGAGATCCCTCTACGAGTCGACGACCCACCTCGACGGCTCGACGCGCATGCAGTACGTCGACCTCTTCACCTGGCTGCGCGGCGACATCCTCGTCAAAGCCGACAAGATGACCATGGCCAACTCGCTCGAGCTGCGCGTCCCGTTCCTCGACGTCGAGGTGTTCCGGGTCGGCTCGTCGATCCCGACCGACCTGAAGATCACCAGAGATACGACCAAGTACGCGCTGCGGCGCGCGCTCGAGGACATCGTGCCCGCGCCCGTCCTGAACCGGGCCAAGCTCGGCTTCCCGGTGCCGATCCGACACTGGCTCAAGGACGTCATGTACGACTGGGCGCGTTCGATCATCACCGAGTCCGAGGCCCACGAGCTGATCGACCTGCCGGCGGCGCTGCGGCTGCTCGACGCGCATCGCGCCGGTCCGCACGACTACTCGCGCAAGATCTGGACGCTGCTGGTGTTCCTGCTCTGGCACGGCATCTTCGTCGAGGAACGCATCCACCCGGACGTGCCCGAGCCGGTGTATCCCGTCCGCCTCTGATCCAGTGACAGGCTGACCTCGCGCTGACGTGGTGCTAGCTTGATCTTGCCCACAGCCGGTCGCGGCGGCTGTCCGGCTGTCGAGGCGGAGCACCCGATGGAATTGACCAGGCAGGTCAGGCCAGACACGACAACTGCAGTCGTTGCCGAGGCACCGGCCGGGCACGGCCTCGCCGAGCAACCGGCGCGTGCTGTCCCCTTGCCCGGTCTCGCCGTGCCGATCCGCCGGACGTCGAGCACCGCAACACTCATCCAGCGCCTCACCGACGCCGAGGGCAAGGCGGTCGACACGGCGCGGATCGAAAACTCGACCTCGGAGGCGGACCTGAACGCCTGGCGGAAGCTCGCCGACTGGGACGAGGACGATTTGGTCGCCGCCATCGACCTGCGCCTGCAGACACTTGGGAACGAGGCGAAGGACACCGCCCGAAAGAAGGCGGAGGACGACAAGGCCGGCGCCACGAAGGCCGCGAGCGAACGGGCCGAGGCCGAGCGCCTACGGGTGAAGGCGGAGCTGGAGGCAGTGCTCGGGGGTACGACGCTGGACAACTTCGATCTGGCCGTTGACACTGCGGTCCGCGATCGGACGGCGAACAACGCGAAGAAGACCGTGGAGATGTCCGCGTACTTCTTCAAGGCCGTCGCCGCGCTTGCCCCGGCACAGACGGCACGGGAGGTGCTGGACGACATGACCGACGACGTCGCGCTCGAGACGTTCATCCTCGGGAATGGGCGTGACGACGTGAGCGCCACGACCGTGCTGAACGCGTTAGACGTCGCGATCGTCTGGCAGCGGTTGCAGCAGGCAAGCACGGTGCTCGAGTCGCTCGAGGACATCTGTGCCCAGATCCGGGCCGGGCGGATCGTGCCGGTGCGAAAGGTGTACCGCGAGGCGAAGATCACCTCGAACAGCGGGTTCATCTACAACTTCACGACGTTGAACGGTCGGCGCGCGCTCGCCGGCGCGGAGTGGCACCTGCATGGTGGCGTCAACACCGCGGGCAACAAACCCGGGTTCAAGGACCGCGCGGCGAAGTTCGACTCCGACCGGGTCGAGACCAACGCTGCCGCGTTTGCCAAGCTCAAGGGCGCGATCGCGAGCCGCGGCCTCTGGCAGGACTGAGCCGACCCACGCCCGGATCAGGCGAGGTGTGGCAGGACCTCGGCTGCGCAGTCGTCGCCGTAGGACTCGGCGAGCCGCTCGGCGAAGTCCGGCTTCTTCACGACGTACTCCTGGGTGCCGACGGTTTCCAGCACCAGGGTGGCCAGCAGGCTTCCGACCTCGGCCGCCCGCTGCCAGGACAAGCCCCATTCCCGCGCGGTGAGGAACCCGGCACGGAATCCGTCACCGACACCGGTTGGGTCGGCCTTCGCGTATTCGCGGGCGACAGGTACATGCACGGACTCGACGTCACGACCGACGATCTCCACGCCCGACGAACCGAGCGTCGTCACGCGCACGCCGACGCGGTGCATGACCTCGGCCTCGGTCAGGCCGGTCTTCGACTCCAGCAAGCTCTTCTCGTAGTCGTTCGTGAACAGCAGGTCGGCTCCGTCGATCAGCTGAACCAAGTCGTCGCCGGTCATCCGGGCGATCTGCTGCGACGGGTCCGCGGCGAAGCGGAATCCACGCTCGCGGCACTCGACACTGTGCCGCACCATGGCGGCCGGGTCGTCGGCGCTGATCACCACGAGATCCGCGCCGGTGTGCCGCCACGCCGGCTCGAGCTCGATGTTGCGGGCCTCGCTCATCGCGCCGGCGTAGAACGAGGCGATCTGGCACATCTCCTCGTCGGTGGTGCAGACGAAGCGCGCGGTGTGGTGGATCGGCGAGGTGTGCACGAAGTCGCAGTTGACGCCGTTGCGCTCGAGCCAGGCCCGGTACTCCTCGAAGTCGGCCCCGACCGCCCCCATGAGGACCGGCGACGCGCCGAGCTGGCCCATTCCGAAGGCGATGTTCGCCGCGACCCCGCCGCGGCGCACCACCAGGTCGTCGACCAGGAACGACAGCGACACCTTGTGCAGATGCTCGGCCAGCAGCTGTTCGGAGAACTTGCCGGGGAAGTGCATCAGGTGGTCGGTGGCGATGGAACCGGCTACGAGTACGGGCACGGCGTGAGGCTACCCAATCCGGACGCCGGTGGCCCGCCGAGACCGGCCCGACCGCCCACCGAACGGGCCGCTATACGACGGTTTGATCAGCCGCAGAAGCTGTTGCCGCAGGCGCAGCCGCCCGAGGCGTTCGGGTTGTCGATGGTGAAGCCCTGCTGCTCGATCGTGTCGGTGAAGTCGATCGTGGCGCCGCCCAGGTAGGGAGCGCTCATGCGGTCGACGACGATCGGCACGCCGGAGAGATCCAGCTCGAGGTCACCGTCGAGGCTGCGCTCGTCGAAGAACAGCTGGTACTGCAGACCCGAGCAGCCACCCGGCTGGACGGCGACCCGCAGGCGCAGGTCGTCACGGCCTTCCTGATCGAGCAGCGCGCGGACCTTGCCGGCGGCACCGTCGGTGAGCGCAACCGTGCTGTCAGGAGCTTCGGCCGGTGCGGTCGTCAGCTCGATCGACGTGGTGTCGGTGGTGGCGGTCATGTGGCTCCCTGTGTGATCTCGCACGGATCCGTACCCCAGCGCCAACCGGGCAATGCCCGGCGGCTATTCCCATCCTACCCAGTGCGGCGACAGATCAGCTCGTCCGCACGCTCGTGCCGTCGACGACCACCGGTATCGGGGCGAGCCCGCGGCTCGCCGGCCCGTTGAGCAGGTGCCCCTGCGAGTCGAACGCGGAGCCGTGGCAGGGGCACGCGAACCCCGCGCCGGGCGAGACGAAATTCACGGTGCACCCCTGATGCGGGCAGATCGCGTCATAGGCCGTGAACTGCCCCGACTGCAGCTGCAGCACCCATACCGGGCTTGCCGTCGCCGGATCGGTCACCTTCCGGGCCCCGCCGACGGGAACGTCGGCCACCGCGCTCAGGGTTGCCGGAGCCGTCGGGGCGGCCGACCGAGCGGTCGGGCCGCGCGGTGTCCTGCGGAACAAGGCGGCGCCGCCGAGCAGTACCGCACCCACCACGGTCAGCCCGCCCGCGAGCAGCGTGCGCCGGGTGCGGTCCTCGCCGACACCCGGATGCGCGTCGCGAGCCCGATCGAGCCAGGCGTCCGCAGACAGCACGCCTCCGGAACCCGCGATCAGTACCGGCGTGAACGCGAACAGGTAGACCAGGTCAGCGCTGGTGAACCACGGCTGCGCACCCCAGCTCACCGTGAGCCAGAGGGACAGCGCCAGCAGTATGCCGCCGAGCGCCGCCACCCGCGTGAACAGACCGACGAGCAGTCCTAGACCGACGGCGAGCTCGGCGACGGCCAGCAGCACGCCGAAGCCGAAACTGTGGGCGGCAACCGGACCGAGCAGGCCGCCGACCGGGCTCGTCCCCCGCACCGCCTCGACTGACGCGTGCATCGACAACGGCGACGTTGCGTCGAGAAAGCGCCGGTCGGCGAGCTTGTAGATCCCGCCGTACAGGTAGACGACGGCGAGGAAGCCACGCAGCGGCACGAGGATCCAGCCGGCCTCTGCGGTGCGATGCCGCCACCCGTCAAGCACTCGTCATCCTCTCCGCCCGTACCCCGGATCACATTCCAGCACGGGGTGCTGTGCGCCGATTACGCTCGTGACGTGACCTTTACCGAACCGGCGGCGACGCCGCTGGCGCTACTACTTCTCGGCCAGGGCAGCGACGCCGGTTCCGAGCGTGGCGTGGACTGTCCGGGCGAGCTCCCGCCGGCGTCCGACCCGACGCTCGTGGCCCGCGCGGCCGCCGCGAAGCGGGAACTCGGCGACCGGGTGTTCGTGCTCGGCCATCACTACCAGCGCGACGAAGTCATCCAGTTCGCCGACGTCACCGGCGACTCGTTCAAGCTGGCTCGCGAGGCAGCGGCCCGTCCCGACGCGGAGTACATCGTCTTCTGCGGTGTGCACTTCATGGCCGAATCGGCCGACATCCTCACCACCGCGAACCAGCAGGTCGTGCTGCCCGACCTCGCCGCCGGCTGCTCGATGGCCGACATGGCCAACTACCAGCAGGTCGTCGAAGCCTGGGACGCGCTGTCCGACGCAGGAGTGGCGGATGTAACCGTGCCGGTGACGTACATGAACTCCTCCGCCGCGATCAAAGGCTTCACCGGCGAGCACGGTGGCACGGTCTGCACGTCGTCGAACGCCGAGCGCGCGCTGCACTGGGCGTTCGACCACGGCGAGAAGGTGCTGTTCCTGCCGGACGAGCACCTGGGCCGCAACACGGCGGTGCTGCAAATGGGAATTCCGCTCGACGAGTGCGTGGTCTTCGATCCGCACAAGCCCGGCGGTGGGCTCACCGGCCAGCAGCTGCGTGACGCCCGGATGATCTTGTGGCGGGGGCACTGCTCGGTGCATGGCCGGTTCACCGCGGAGAACGTCGCCGACGTCCGCGCCCGAATCCCCGGCGTGAACATCTTGGTGCATCCGGAGTGCCGTCACGAGGTGGTGCTGGCCGCGGATCTGGTGGGCTCGACGGAGTTCATCATCAAGACCCTCGACGCGGCCGAGCCCGGTTCGTCATGGGCGGTCGGCACCGAGCTGAACCTGGTGCGCCGGCTGGCGAACGCCCATCCCGACAAGCAGATCGTGTTCCTCGAGAAGACGGTGTGCTACTGCTCGACGATGAACCGCATCGACCTGCCGCACTTGGTGCACTCCCTCGAATCGCTGGCTCGAACGGTGTCCGGTGAGCGCGCGGTCAACCGCATCATGGTCGACGAGACCGTCGCCGCGAACGCCCGTCTGGCGCTGAACCGCATGCTCGCGCTGCCCCAGGCGCCCGCTTTTGCCGGCTGACCGCTTACCCTCGTGTGGTGAAGCTGCTTCCCCGCCGTGACCCCGAGCCGTCCGCCGATGTCGTGGACGAGCCCACGTCCTCCGCCGAGTCCACGTCCGTCGACGGCAAGGGCCGCCCCACGCCCAAGCGCCGCGACTCGGTGGTCCAGCGCGGTCCGGTGAGCGCACCGAAGACCCGCAAGGAGGCGTACGCGCGGCAGAAGAAGCAGTCGAAGTCCGTACGCACGGCCCGCAAGACGCCGGCGACGCAGATGACCGCGCAGCAGCGGCGGGTGGCGTTGCGGGCCGGCGACCCGTCGGTCCTGCCCAAGCGCGACCAGGGGCCCACCCGCAAGCTGGCCCGTGACTACGTCGACTCGCACCGGATGTTTAGCAACTTCCTGCTGCTGCTGTTCCCGCTGATGATCGTCAGCTATCTGCTCCCGTACATCCAGTTCGCCGTGATCGCGGTGTTCCTGCTCCTGATCGTCGAATGGAACCTGGCCGGCCGCAAGATTCACAAGATGGCAATCGAACGATTCGGCAAGACCGAGGGCGGCGCGATGACGATCGGCTTCTACGCCGGCAGCCGGGCCTACCTGCCACGGCGATGGCGGCTACCTGCCCCCCAGGTCTCTTTGGGCGACAAGATCTAGCTGTTCAGGTAGGCCAGGACGGCCAGCACGCGGCGGTTGTCGTCCTCCGACGGCGGCAACGAGAGCCTGGTGAAGATGCTGTTCGTGTGCTTGCTGACGGCCTTCTCAGTGATCACCATCCGCGCCGCGATGGCTGCGTTGGACCGCCCCTCGGCCATCAGCGAGACCACCTCCCGCTCACGTGGGGTCAGCGTGGCCAGCGGTTCGTCGGTGGCGCGCCGAGTGAGTAGTTGAGACACGACCTCAGGGCCGGCCAGGTTGCCGCGAGTCTGGACGCGTTGGCGCACCGGCTCGACGCCAATCCGCTCTTCGGCACCGGTGCGCAGAAGGTGCTCGCCTCCGCGGACGGAAGCGTGCACGTGCTCCGCGTCGACGCGCCGTACGACCCGGAGTCGGCACCAGCGAAGCAGGGTCTGCGGCAGCTGCGCACGCAGCTCGTCCCGGGGGCCGTGGCCGGCGTCGAGGGCGTGGACTGGGCGGTCGGCGGCGACACCGCCTCTAGCGTGGATACCGACCGGCATCTGACCGACCGCCTGCCGTGGTTGATCGGATTCGTCGTCCTCATGACGATGGTCATCATGGGCTGGGTGTTCCGGTCAGTCGTGATCGCGCTGACCACCGCCGTCATGAACCTGCTCTCGGCCGGCGCGGCGTTCGGCGTCCTCGTCCTGACGTTCCAGCACCACTGGGCGGAGAAGCTGTTGGGCTTCCACTCGACCGGTGCGGTCGTGAACTGGATCCCGCTGTTCACATTCGCCGTGCTGTTCGGGCTGTCGATGGACTACCACGTGTTCGTCCTCGGGCAGATCCGCGAGGCGGCCGCGAGCGGGCTATCGACGCGCTGGTCGTCCGGGTCATCGTGCTGCCGTCGTTGACGACGCTGCTCGGCCGGTGGAACTGGTGGCTGGGGCGGACCCCCGCGCGCGAAGCCAACTGCCCCGCACACCTGGCGGTACCGCCCGCGATCTGGTCACCGTCGGCCAGTGAGCCGGCCGTGGCTCCGGGTCATTCCTCGGCGAGAGACATCGGTCCGTAGATCTCGGTCCCGTTGTCGAGCAGCGTCACCCGCACCACTCCCGCATCGGCCAGTTCCCGCCACTGCTCGCCCAACCAGCTCTCCGCATCGGACTGGTTGGGGTGTGACGGCGAGGCGGGGCTGGTCAACGCGGTGCCGTCGGCCGACTCCAGGCGCCAGGTCCAACTCATGGCAGCGACCCTAGCGTCACCAGCGCTTTGCCAGCGCGATCGGCATACTGGCCGTCATGCCCGACCGACAGGACGTGCCGTGACCGATCTCGTCGAGCTGGGCGTCGATGTCGACTGGCCGGACAGCGAGGCCGCGACGTCACTGCGGCAACGGCGCTCCGGTGCGCACGACCACGGGCGGCTCGACGAACTGGCCGAGTGGCTCGCCGGGGTCCAGGGCGTGGATCCGCCGCATGACTTCACTCGGGCGCGGCTCGTCGTGTTCGGCGGCCCCGCCTGTCCGGTCGAGATCGCGGATCTCGGGCGGGCGACGGTGCGGACCGTCGAACCGGCAACGGGCGACGACGATCCCGACGCCACGACGCAGGCGATCGCCGCCGGCGCCGCGGTGGCCGACGACGAGATCGACGGCGGCGCCGACCTGCTCGGCTGCGCCCTGCCCGGCATCGGACCGGCCGCTGCGATCCTCGTCGCGGTCCTCACCGGCACCGAGCCGGTGAAGGTGTTGCCGCGCGGCGGCGGACTGGATCCGGACAGCTGGATGGCGCAGGCCGTCGCGGTTCGCGACGGCCGACGGCGTGGCGCCACCCTTCGCGACCGGCCGACTGAGCTGCTCGCCACGGTCGGCACGCCCGACCTCGCGGCCGCCACCGGGTTCGTGCTCCGCGCTGCCGCCCGACGTACGCCGGTCCTGCTCGACGGAATGCATGCGGCCACGGCGGCCCTGGTTGCCTACGAGGCTCAACCCCGCGCGGTCCGGTGGTGGCGGTCGGCTGACCTGTCGGCCCACCCAGCGCACGCCCTCACGCTCACCAGGCTCGGCCAGCGTTCCATCCTCGACCTCGGCACCGGTGTCGGTGACGGCACCGCCGCCGCACTCGCGACGGCGGTCCTGCGGGCGGCAGTTCAGGTCGTCGGCGCGGCACCGCGCTGAGTCGAGGGCGCGGCGGTAACCGGCAGTTATCGTCGTCGAAAGGCCACCCGACCGACAGGATGGTTCCGTGACCGAGCCCAGCGAGACCCCGCCGCAGCCGACCACGCCGGTGTTGTCGGACACCCGCCGCGACGCCGTCGAAGCGGTCACGTGGCCGGTACGGGTGGCCGCCGCCTGGAGCTGGCGGCTGCTGATCATCGGCCTCGCGCTGTACGTGTTCGCGCGGATCCTCAAGCGGATCGAGCTCGTCGCGTTCTCATTCGTGCTGGCGCTGTTTCTCACCGCGGTACTGCACCCGCTCGAGCGGCGGCTGCACTCACTGATGCCGAAGCCGAGATCACTCGCCGCCGCGATCTCGCTCCTGGTCGGCGTCGCGGCGGTCGGTGGCATCGCCTGGTTCGTCATTTGGCAGATCAGCACGCACTCCAACCAGCTGGGCGACCAGATCACCAACTTCGTCCAACGCACCAAGAACTGGCTGCAGACCGGGCCGCTGCACCTCAAGTCCGCGGACCTGGACAAGCTGACGACGAACATCACCGACACGATCAAATCCCATCAGGGCCAGCTGATCAGCGGCGCGATCGCCACGGTGCGGACCGTCGTCGAAGGGCTCGGCGCACTGCTGCTCATCCTGCTGTCGACGTTCTTCCTGCTGCGTGACGGCAGTTCCGTCTGGAACTGGGTGCTCGGGCTGTTTCCCGCGCGCGCACGCCGCCGCCTCGACGCGGCCGGCCACGTCGGCTGGGGGACGTTCGGCGGCTACATGCGCGGACAGCTGCTGATCGCCCTCTTCCACGGCGTCTCGATCATGGTGCTGCTGCTCATCCTGCAGGTGCCTCTGGCGGCCGCGCTCGGCGTGCTGATCTTCCTCGGCTCGTTCGTCCCGCTGATCGGTCTCACGGTGACCGGCGCGCTGTGCGTCGCGATCGCACTGCTCGAGCACGGCGTGACGGCCGCGATCGCGGTCGCGGTGTCGATCGTCGTGCTGGTGCAGCTCGAGGCACACCTGCTGCAACCGGTGATCATGAGCCGGAGCGTGGACGTGCACCCGCTCGGTATCGCGCTCGCGGTCGTGACCGGAACGATTCTGGCCGGGATCCCCGGCGCGCTCATCTCGGTGCCGCTCGTCGCGTTCCTCAACTCGACGATCCGTTCGCTGCGGGGACCGCTGGACGTGACAGCATCCGTCGCCGCCGACGAGGACACGGGACCGCCCGCAGTCGCCGCGGAGGATCCGCCGGCGAAAGGCCCCGGCGACTAGTTCGCAATCGCTACCGGACGTGCGACTCGACGAAGGGTGGCTTGACGAGCCGGACCGCGGACCGGCGACCGCGAACGTCGACGGCGACCTCGTCGCCCGCCCCGGCACCGGACGCCGTCGAGATCAGCGCGAGGCCCATGCCCTTCTTCAGCGTGGGCGAGAACGTGCCGCTGGTCACCTCGCCGATGCGCTCGCCGGACGGCGACAGGACCTCCATGTGGGCGCGCGGAATACCCCGGTCGAGCGCTTCGATTCCCCACAACAGCCGGACCGGCCCCGTCGCCTTCTCGGCGGTCAGCGCCGCGCGGCCCCAGAACGCATCCTTCTGCCAACCGACCGCCCAGCCCGCGCGGGCCTGCACCGGCGAGATGGCAAGCGACAGGTCCTGACCGTGCAGCGGGTAGCCCATCTCGGTGCGAAGCGTGTCCCGTGCCCCCAGTCCCGCGGGCATCCCGCCCAGTTCGCGGACCACCTCGGTCAGCGAGTCCCAGAGCGCCGCGGTGTCCTCCCATGCCGGGATGAGCTCGTAGCCGTGCTCGCCGGTGTAGCCGGTGCGGCAGATGCGCACCGGCCGCCCGTCGAACGTCGCGTCCGCATATGCCATGTAGGACTGGTCGGAGGACAGGCCGAGGCGTTGTAGCACCTCGGCCGACCGCGGCCCTTGCACGGCCAGCACGCCGAAGCGATCGTGCTGGCCGGCGACCTCGACGCCGTCCGGCGCTGAGGCGGCGAGCCGGCGGACGACCTCAGCGGTGTTCGCCGCGTTCGGCACGAGAAACACTTCGTCGTCGCTGACCAGATAGGCGATGAGATCGTCGACAACCCCGCCCGACTCGTCACAGCACAGCGTGTACTGCGCCTGTCCGGGTGCGATGCGGCCGAGGTCGTTGGACAGGCACGCGTTGACGAATGCCCGCGCGCCGGCGCCGCGCACGGTTGCCTTGCCGAGGTGGGACACATCGAAGATGCCGACCGCCTCGCGCACCGACGTGTGCTCCTTGAGCACTCCCCCGCCGCTGGCCGCGTACTCGATCGGCATCTCCCATCCGCCGAAGTCGGCGAGCTTGGCGCCGAGGTCTACATGGCGGTCGTACAGCGGTGAGCGCAGCAGGTCGGACATGGGCGTCACCGTACCGAGCA
>JAODNL010000319.1 GCA_025465405.1 Pseudonocardiales bacterium
TCTGCGCGATTTACAATCTCGTCGCGCGTCTCACAGGTGGGATTGAGTTCGAGTTCCGTGATCGAGATTTAGATCTCGTCTGAAAAAACTCGTCACCGAGGACGAGGCGCCCACGAAAGACGTCGAAATTCGGCGAGCAGATTGTCGCATGCGGTGAGGCGTCCTGGCGCAAAACCACCGCTTGACAGGGCGCCGAGGCCCCGCTACCAACTGCGCGTGATAATCATTCGCAGTGCTAGCAGGGGAATATGGCACGCCGGTGCAAATACGACGCAATTCGCTCGCGGGTTCGCCGTGGCTTCGCGGCTGCGCTCGTCGTGTTCCTCCTGTCCGGTGCCGCCGTCGCGGCGCCGCCGCCCGTGTCGCTTCCGACCGACACCGCGGAATTCGGCGCCAGTTCAGCCCGCGGCCCGTTCGGCTTCCTCGCCGGGGTCGGCCGCAGCAACTATCTGCTCGGCGACATGTGGGGGCTGCGCACCCTCCTGAGCCGCGCCGGCATCGCCTTCGGCCTGCAGGAAACCAGCGAGATCCTCGGTAACGTCACCGGCGGCACCAGCCACGGCTTCGAATACGACGGGCTGACACAGATGGTGCTGCAGATGGACACGCAGCGCGCTTTCGGCTGGTACGGCGGCACCTTCAACGCCAGTGCGCTGCAGATCCACGGCCGCAATCTCAGCACCGACCGCCTCGCGACGCTGCAGACCGCGAGCGGGATCGAGGCCGACCGCGCGACCCGGCTGTGGGAGCTGTGGTACCAGCAGAAGTTCCTCGACGAGGACCGGCTTGACGTCAAGATCGGCCAGCAGAGCCTCGACCAGGAGTTCATGGTCAGCCAGAACGCGCTGATGTTCGTCAACACGATGTTCGGCTGGCCGATGCTGCCGTCGGCCGATCTGCCCGGCGGCGGTCCGGCCTATCCGCTGTCGGCGCTGGGCGTTCGCCTGCGGGCCCGGCCGGTCGATTCGCTGGCCTTCCTGCTCGGCGTCTTCAACGGCACCCCGGTCTCGAACCCCGCCGGCGACCCGCAGCGCAGCAACGCGTCGGGGACCAGCTTCCCGACCCGCGGCGGCACGCTGGCGATCGCCGAGCTGCAGTATTCCTACCCGTCGCTCGGCACCATGGTCTCCGCCGACGAGACCGAGCCGCTGTCCCGCCTCTACAAGATCGGTCTCTGGTACGACAGCGCGCGGTTCGACGACCAGCGGCTCGATGACGCCGGCCTGTCGCTCGCGGATCCGGCGAGCAGCGGGACGCCGCGGCGGCACCGCGGCGATTTCGCGATCTACGCCGTCGCCGACCAGATGATCTGGCGCTCCTTCACCGAACCCGACCGGACGATCAATGTCTTCGTCCGCGCGATGGGCACGCCGCTCGGCGACCGCAACGTCATCGTTGCCAGCCTGAATGCCGGCATCACGATTCACGAGCCGTTCCTGCATCGCGATTCCGACACCTTCGGCATCGGCATGGGCTTCGCCAAGGTCAGCAACAACGCGGCGGCGCTCGACCGCGACACCGGCTTCTTCAACGGCGGCTTCGTACCGGTGCGCAATTCCGAGACCTTCATCGAGGCGACGTATCAATACCAGGTGGCGCCGTGGTGGCAGCTCCAGCCGGACGTCCAATACCTCTTCGACCCCGGCGGCGGCGTTGCGAACCCGAACAATCCCGGCCAGTACGTGCACAACGAGCTGGTCGTCGGGCTGCGCACCAACATCCTGTTCTAGGGAAAGCCTTCCATGCCCACCGCATCGTACTGCGCCGCCGCACGCACCGCGCTGATCCTCGTCGTCGTCGCGGGCGCCGTCGCGCCGGCGATGGCCGAGCCCCGCGGCCTGCTGGAGACGCTGCGCAAGCACGTCACGTTGTCGACGACCGTGACGGACAACGGCGATCTCAACCCCTATGCGATCGTCGTCGCTCCGGTCTCCGCCGGCAAGATCCAGAAGGACGACGTGCTCGTCGACAATTTCAACAACATCTCGAACCTGCAGGGCACCGGCGGGTCGATCGTCGACTACAATCCGACGACCAAGAAGACGTTCGTCCTGGCCGAGCTGCCGCAGCACCTGCCGCAGTGTCCCGGCGGCATCGGGCTGACCGCGGCGATGACGATGCTGAAGAGCGGCTGGATCATCGTCGGCAGCACGCCGAGCACGGACGGGACGACGCGCACGCGCGGCAACGGCTGCCTCCTCGTCCTCGACCCCAACGGCCAGCTGGCGGCGACCTGGACGGGCCCGAACATCAACGGACCCTGGGGCAACATCGCCGTGATCGACGAGGGCGCGACCGCGACGCTGTTCGTCAGCATGGCCGGTTTCGACGTGCAGGGTCCCGAGGTGCGCGATCCCGCCAGCGGCTTTCCGGTGACGCTGAACAAGGCGACGGTGCTGCGCATCGCGCTGACGATCGCCGAGGGCAAGCCGCCGGAGATCGCCAGCCAGACCGTGATTGCCGATGGCTTCGGCCACCGCGCCGACAAGGACGTTTTCCTGATCGGTCCGACCGGCCTCGCCCTCGCGAAAGACGGGACGCTCTACGTCTCCGATGCCCTCGCCAACCGGATCGTCGCGATCCCCG